>CAYYSC010000068.1:0-10997 GCA_964474065.1 uncultured Rhodospirillales bacterium
ACATATCTCCCGTGGACAGCTGCACCAAACCATGGCGCTCCTGCAACCGCTGCGCCTGCGTGCCCTTCCCCGCTCCAGGCGGACCCAGCAGGATGATATTCATCGGCGACGACCTTTCAGCTTCGACTTCTTGATCAAGCCTTCATACTGATGCGCCAACAGGTGGGACTGAATCTGTGCAACCGTATCCATCGTAACATTGACAACGATCAGCAGGCTTGTGCCGCCGAAATAAAACGGCACCGCGTACTGAGAAATGAGCAATTCGGGCAGGAGACAGACTGCCGCAAGATACCCCGCACCGAGCACCGTCAAACGGGTTAGGACATAATCCAGATATTCGGCCGTGTTTTTCCCAGGCCGGATTCCGGGAATAAAGCCCCCGTACCGCTTCAGATTGTCGGCCGTTTCTTCAGGGTTGAAGACGATTGCGGTATAAAAGAAGCAAAAGAACACAATCATGCCGATATACAATGCCAAGTATAATGGCTGACCGTGTCCCAAGTACGCCGACACGAAGTTAAGCCACTCCGAATCGGACTGCCCTCCGAAACTTGCGAGTGTGACCGGCATCAACAGCAGCGAACTGGCGAAGATCGGCGGAATCACACCAGCAGTGTTCAACTTCAGCGGCAAATGGGAGCTGTCCCCACCATACATTTTATTCCCAACCTGCCGCTTGGGATATTGTACGACGATGCGCCGCTGGGCCCGTTCCATGAAGACGATACCGGCGATCACGCCAATTGCCATGATCAGAAAAAGGATGACCACGCCCGCTGAGATCGCCCCCGTCCGGGAAAGTTCGAACAGGCTGGCGATAGCACTCGGCAAATTGGCCACGATCCCCGCAAAGATGATCAACGAAATACCGTTGCCAATCCCGCGTGCCGTGATCTGCTCACCCAGCCACATCAAGAACATGGTACCGCCAACCACGGTAACCACCGTGGTGAAACGGAAGAACATACCCGGATCGATGACGGCGCCACCACTTGGACCCCGCATGCTCTCGACCCCGACGGCGAGCCCATAAGCCTGGACTGCCGCCAACAGTACTGTGCCATACCGGGTATACTGATTGATCTTCTTGCGGCCCGTTTCGCCCTCTTTCTTCAACGCTTCGAGCTTAGGGGACACCGCCGTCATCAACTGCATGATGATCGACGCCGAAATATACGGCATGATGTTCAACGCAAAGATCGTCATGCGCCCGAGCGCCCCGCCGGAAAACATGTCGAACATGCCCAGCAGGCCACCGGCTTGGCCCTCGAAAATTTCCGCCAGGACTGCGGCATCGATCCCAGGAATCGGGATGTAAGTTCCTAGCCGGTAAACGATCAACGCTCCGAGCGTAAACCAAATCCGTTGCTTTAGCTCGGTCGCCTTGGAAAAGGCGCCAAAGTTGACGTTGCTCGCAAGACGCTCAGCGGCGGAGACCATGCGTGTCCCTCAAATCCTCGGCAGAGCCTAAAAAAACCGGTTACTCGGCAGCTTCCGCCGCCGGGAGCGACACGCTGCCGCCCGCTCCTTCGACCACCGCTATCGCTTGGCGGGAGCTGCTGTCTACAGAAATGTTGACGGCGGCTCTAAGGTCCCCTTCCGCCAACAGCCGGACTGGCCCGCCATTCGGCCGGATTATTCCGGCCGCCGCCAAGGCTGCCCGGTCAATTGACTGTTCCGGGTCGAGGCGCCCGGCCTCGATCACCTTCTGCAAGCGGCCGGTATTGACAAGCTGACTGACAACCTTGTTGCGCGAATTGAACCCACGCCGCGGTGTCCGGCGGTAGATCGGCATCTGGCCGCCTTCGAAGCCCTTAATCGCAACACCGGACCGTGCCTTCTGGCCCTTCTGGCCGCGGGTCGAGGTCTTGCCCATGCCTGATCCGATGCCCCGGCCGACCCGCGCCTTCTTCTTGCGGGCGCCCGGATTATCGTTGATCTCATTCAACCGCATTTCATTGATCCTTAGGTTACCGTAGCCGGCAGGCTTGCTGCGGCCGGTGTCTACGATACCTCTTCGACTTTCACCATATGGTGGACCTTACGCAGCATGCCGCGGACCGCTGGCGTGTCTTCCAGGATTCGCGAACTATGCATCTTCTTAAGGCCCAGCCCGACCAGAGTCTTTCGTTGATCCGCCGGGCGACGGCTCGGGCTGCCTATCTGCGTAACCTTAAGGCGCTTGGACTCAGCCATCGACCTGCTCCTCAACGGCCGCCCCGCCGATGTCGTCATTGGCAGGCGCTTCTGCCCCCCGGCTACGGCGCCCCAGGACATCCGCCACCTTCTTGCCACGGCGGGAGGCCACCATGCGAGGTGACTGGATTTGCTGCAAGGCGTCAAATGCCGCCTTCACCATATTATGCGGGTTCGACGTTCCGGTCGACTTTGCAACGACGTCTTGAACGCCCAAGGCTTCGAAAACGGCGCGCATCGGACCACCCGCGATCACACCCGTACCAGGCGGCGCGGCCCGCATCACAACCTTGCCGGCACCGAAATGGCCGCGAATGTCGTGGTGCAGGGTCCGCCCCTCACGCAGCGGGATGCGAACCATCGTTCGCTTCGCCTGCTCACCCGCCTTTCGGATAGCTTCCGGCACCTCACGCGCCTTGCCAGTTCCATGGCCGACCCTGCCGTTACCATCGCCCAACACAACCAACGCCGCGAAGCCAAAGCGCTTGCCGCCCTTTACCACCTTCGCGACACGATTGATGGAGACCAGCTTTTCAATGAATTCCGGTTCTTCGCGTTCCCGGCGATCGCCGCGCGGTCCTCTTGCCATCCCATGGCCTCCTTAGAACGTTAGGCCGGCTTCGCGCGCGGCATCCGCCAGCGCCTTGACCCGGCCATGGTAGCGGTAGCCGCCCCGGTCAAACACAACTTCGCTCACTCCCGCGTTGATCGCACGCTCGGCGACGATTTTCCCGACTTCCGCAGCAGCCGCGACGTCCGCACCGGAGCTCAGTCGCTCCCGAAGATCTTTCTCCACGGTAGAAGCTGCCACGACCGTGCGCCTGGCGGTGTCGTCGATGACCTGGGCGTAGATATGACGGCCCGACCGGAATACGGACAAGCGGGCACGCCCGCCTCCCCGCTTCCTCAGCGCATTCCGCACCCGCTGGCGGCGCCGCTCTGTTTGTGCGCGTTGGGTCTGCATCGCTACTTCTTCTTGCCTTCTTTGCGGAAGATATACTCTTCTTCGTATTTGACACCCTTGCCCTTATAAGGCTCCGGTGGGCGCCAGGCACGGATTTCCGCAGCTACCTGCCCCACCTGTTGCTTGTCGTGTCCGGTAATCGTGACCAGGGTCGGCCGCTCGCACTTCACCTCGATCCCATCCGGGATCGGGTAAATCACATCATGGCTGTAACCGAGTTGGAGTTTTAAATTCTTTCCTTCGACCGATGCGCGGTAGCCCACGCCGCTCATCTCAAGTTTTTTGCTCCACCCTTCGGAAACACCCTTCACGATATTCGCAGCCTGGGCACGATAGGTACCCCACATGGCTCGCGCACGCTGGTGGCTGTTCCGCGGCCGGATATAAATCTTATCGTCCTCGACGCTTCCGTTGACGTCTTCGTGCAACGTCAAAGACATCTCACCCAACTTTCCCTTCGCCTTCAGCAGGGCCCCCTCAATGGTTACCTGCGTACCGGGCGGGATGGGGATCGGGCTAAAGCCTACTCGTGACATCCGCTTTTCCCCTAAAATACTTCACAGAGAACCTCGCCGCCGACATTGAGGGTGCGCGCCTCGTGATCCGAGACGACACCTCGCGGCGTCGACAGGATCGAGATGCCTAGCCCCCCACGGGACGGCTTTAGGTCCTTGATCTTCGAATACACCCGACGCCCGGGCTTGGAGACCCGAGTGATGTGTTGAATCACGGGAGTGCCTTCATCGTACTTCAGTTCGATGATCAGCTCCGAAATTCCCGCCCGCAGTTCCTCTTCATTGTAGCCACGGATGTAGCCTTCCCGCTGCAGCACGTCGAGCACATTAACCCGGAGCTTTGACCGCGGAGATTTCACGGTCGGAAGGCCGCGGGACTGGCCGTTGCGGATCCGGGTCAGCATGTCGGCCAAGGGATCACTAATCGCCATGCGTTATGGTCTCCTTCGCCTTACCAACTGGATTTCGTCAAGCCCGGCGCGCCGCCAGTCTGACCCATTTCGCGCAGCGCGATCCGGGAAATGCCGAATTTCCTGTAATACCCGCGCGGCCGGCCCGTCATGTTGCAACGGTTCCGAATCCGCACCTTGGCACTGTTCCTCGGCAATTCCGCGAGTTTGAGTTGCGCCATGAAGCGCTCTTCCGGCGGCAGGTCACGATCCATGATCGTCTCCTTCAGCTCAGCACGCTTGTTCGCGTACTTAGCCGCCAGCTTCCGGCGTTTCTTGTTTTTTTCGACAGCGCTGACTTTAGCCATTTCGCAGTCCTCCTCGCCTAGCTCGTAAACGGCATTTTGAAGCCGGCGAGAAGCGCCCGGGCCTCGTCGTCCGATTTTGCCGACGTGCAAATAGTAATGTTCATGCCCCGGATCTCGTCGATCTTGTCGTAATCAATCTCCGGGAAAATGATCTGCTCACGCAGGCCCATGTTGTAGTTCCCCCGACGGTCGAAGCCTTTCGGCGATACGCCACGGAAATCCCGCACCCGGGGAAGCGCGATGGTGACCAAGCGGTCCAGGAATTCATACATGTGCGACCGGCGCAAGGTTACCTTGCAACCAATTGCCATGCCCTCGCGAAGTTTAAAACCGGCGATGGAATTTCGGGCTCTGGTGACTACCGGCTTCTGGCCAGTAATCCGGGTCATATCGTTAACCGCGGCATCAATCTTTTTGGAGTCGCTGACCGCCTCGCCAACGCCCATGTTCAGGACTATCTTTTCCAGTTTCGGAATTTCGTGCAGGTTCTTGTAACCGAACTGCTGCTGCAGTGCGGGCCGCACGGTTTCCCGGTAAACGTCATAGAGACGTGCTGCCATCGAACTTGGTCTCCCCGTCCCTAGTCGATCTGTTCGCCGGTGCGCTTGGAGTACCGAACCTTGCGGCCGTCCTCCAGGTGCCGGAACCCGATCCGGGTAGGCTTTTCAGTCTCCCGGTCGAAGTGCGCGACGTTCGACACATGCACCGGTGCCTCCCGCCGCTGAATCCCGCCAGGATCGCCCATGCGCGGTTTCACATGGCGCGTAACCATGTTGACGCCAGACACCACGACGCGGTCTTCGGATGGAATCACCCGCAACACCTCGCCAGTCCGGCCCTTGTCCTTGCCGGTCAGCACCATCACGGTGTCGCCCTTGCGGATCTTCTGCATGCTTACAACACCTCCGGCGCCAGGCTGATGATCTTCATAAAGCCTCTAGCGCGCAGTTCGCGCGTTACCGGCCCAAAGATCCGGGTGCCGATGGGTTCATTGTTGTTATTGATGATCACCGCAGCATTCCGGTCAAACCGAATTGCCGTTCCATCGGGCCGCTGTACCTCTTTCGCAGTGCGTACAATCACTGCCCGGTGCACATTGCCTTTTTTTACGCGGCCCCGCGGGATCGCGTCTTTCACAGAAACGATGATGATGTCCCCGACACTGGCGGTCCGACGGCCAGTGCCGCCAAGGACGCGAATGCACTGAACGCGCCTCGCACCTGAATTGTCCGCTACGTCGAGATTGGTTTCCGTTTGAATCAAGGACCTAATCCCCTCGGTCTGTCATTTCTTTCGCGTCGCGCCCGGATCGACACCGCGATGCCATCGGCACGCTGAGGCCCATTCACCGGGCACTTTCACCTATTCTACCGTTCGCCGGCGCCGGCGTCGGTTACCGTCTCTCCGGTCGAAGGCTGCTCCGCCGCGCCGGACTCGCCCAGTTCACCCAGAACGTCCGCCAGTTCCCCCTCTTCGATCCGCGCCACGGTACCGGCAGCCACGCGCTCCAGCGCGACCCACCGCTTCCGCTTCGACAGCGGCCGGCTTTCCTCGATTTGGACGGTATCGCCCAGCCGGTACTCATTGGCCTCATCGTGCGCCATGAACTTTTTCGAGCGCGTGATGATTTTTTTGTAAATCGGGTGGGTCACGCGGCGATCGACCCGAACGACAATGGTCTTGTCGCCTTTATCACTCACCACCATGCCTTGAAGGGTACGTTTGGGCATTCTTTTCTCGGTATTCCCTATCGATCCTGATGGCTCAGCCGGCAGCCTGGGCCCGGCGACGCTCACCGATAATGGTCAGGTGGCGGGCAATATCCCGGCGCACCTCGCGCATGCGAGCCGTGCTCTCCAGCTGTCCAGAAGCCTTCTGGAAGCGGAGGTTGAAGGCCTCGCGCTGCAAGCGGTTGAGGTTTTCCCGGAGTTGATCATCAGACTGGCTCCGAACGTCTGCGGACTTCATCCCTTATGCCCCTGCCTGCTCTTCTTCGCCGTCGGCAGTCTCCGCCTCGGCAGTGATCTCCTCCTCAGCCTCGGCAGCCTCTTCCTCGAGGTCCTCGACCGGCGGCGCCTCATACACGACCGGCGCCCTGACGGGCAGGTAGGCAGGGCGTGTGACAAACTTCACCGGGATAGGCAGCTTGGCCGCAGCGAGCTCGAACGCCTCCCGCGCCAGGCTCTCCGGAACCCCATCCATCTCGAACATGATCCGGCCCGGCTTTACCTTAGCCACCCAGAATTCCGGCGATCCCTTGCCCTTGCCCATGCGCACTTCCGCTGGCTTGGAAGAAACCGGCACATCCGGGAACACGCGGATCCAAACCTTGCCAACCCGCCGGATTTTCCGCGTCATTGCCCGGCGCGCCGCTTCAATCTGGCGAGCCGTGATACGTTCCGGGGCCATGGCTTTCAGGCCGTAGGCGCCGAACGCGACATCATATCCGCCTTTCGCATTGCCGTGGATCCGGCCCTTGTGCTGCTTGCGGAATTTCGTTCTTTTCGGACTCAGCATTTGCTCAGCCTCTCCCCGTTAATCGCCGCCACCGGCGTCGCGCCGGTCGTCCCCGCCGCGCCCACGACCGCGTCGGCCGCCTCGCTCTTCCCGATCGGCGCGGCCTCCCGACGCTGGCTGTTGATCGGCGAGCCGCTTGTCTTGCGCCATCGGGTCGTGCTCCATGATCTCACCCTTGAAGATCCAAACCTTGATCCCGATCACGCCATAGGTGGTGCGAGCCGCTGACGTCGCGTAGTCGATATCGGCCCGCAGGGTGTGCAATGGCACCCGTCCTTCGCGATACCACTCGGTCCGCGCAATTTCGGCGCCGCCCAGGCGCCCGGCGGCGTTGATCCGAATTCCAAGCGCCCCCAGCCGCATGGCCGACTGCACTGCCCGTTTCAGCGCACGACGGAACGCCACACGACGCTCAAGCTGTTGCGCGATGTTATCCGCGACCAGCTGTGCCTCGATCTCCGGCTTCCGAATCTCAACAATGTTGAGCGACACGTCACTGGACGTCAGCGTCGACAACTGCTGCCGCAGCTTTTCGATGTCAGCGCCCTTTTTGCCGATAATCACTCCTGGCCTAGCCGAATGAATAGTGACGCGAGCGCGTTTCGCCGGCCGTTCGATCAGAATTTTCGACACACCGGCCTGTGGCAGACGCTTGTCGATGAACTTCCGAATCTCGACGTCCTCATTCAAGAGATCCGCGTAATCCCGGTCCGCAAACCAGCGGGAGTCCCAGGTGCGGTTGACGCCGACCCGGAGGCCGATCGGATTAACCTTCTGGCCCATTAATCTACTTCCTCCGCCTGTTCGCGCACGACAATCGTCAGGTGGCTGAACGGCTTCTCGATTTTGGCGCCGCGGCCACGTGCCCGGGCATGAAAGCGCTTCATGACCAGCGCTTTGCCGACCGACGCCTCAGCAACGACCAACCGATCTACGTCCAAATCGTGGTTGTTCTCCGCGTTGGACACAGCCGAAAGAAGCGTCTTACGGACGTCCTGGGCGATGCGCCGCTTGGAGAATTTCAATGCCAGCAGTGCCTTTTCGGCCGGCATGCCACGAATGCTAGCGGCTACGAGATTCAACTTCTGCGGGCTCGTCCGCAAATTGCGCAACACCGCCTTCGCCTCGTTGTCCGGTAGCTCGCGGGGGGCAGAGACCTTACCCATTACCGCCTCCTCGCCTTCTTATCCGCCTCGTGACCGTAATAGGTGCGGGTCGGCGCGAATTCGCCGAACTTGTGGCCGACCATCTGCTCGTTCACGGCTACCGGAATGAACTTGTGGCCATTGTAGACGCCAAAGGTCAATCCCACGAACTGGGGTAGAATCGTCGACCGCCGGGACCATGTCCGAATCACTTCGTTTCGGCCAGATTCTCGAGCAGCATCCGCCTTTTTCAGCAGATACCCATCGACGAACGGGCCTTTCCATACAGAACGCGCCATATCTTATCCTGCCCTATCGCTTATGCCGCGAACGCACGATCATCTTGCTCGACGGCTTTTTCCGGGACCGCGTACGGTGTCCCTTCGTCGGCTTTCCCCAAGGGGTCACCGGATGGCGACCGCCCGAAGTGCGACCCTCACCGCCGCCATGGGGGTGATCCACGGGATTCATCACCACTCCACGCACATGCGGCCGGCGGCCAATCCAGCGTTTGCGTCCGGCCTTGCCAAGATTGGTGTTGCCGTGGTCCGGGTTGGACACCGCGCCCACGGTCGCAGTGCATTCCTGCGGCACATTCCGCATTTCACCGGACGAAAGGCGGAGCAACGCCAACCCGGCATCGCGACCGACCAACTGCGCGTATGCACCGGCGGAGCGTGCGAGCTGGCCGCCTTTGCCGATTTTCATCTCCACGTTGTGAACGATCGTGCCAACCGGGATCCGTCGCAGCGGCAACGCGTTGCCCGGCTTGATATCTGATCCATAGCCGGAGCGAACCACATCGCCCACCGCCAGTCGCTGCGGCGCCAGGATGTAAGACAACTCGCCGTCTTCGTAACGGATCAGCGCGATAAACGCCGTCCGGTTCGGATCATACTCGATCCGCTCCACCGTTGCGTCCATGTCGGTCTTGGTACGCTTGAAATCCACCAACCGATAGCGGCGCTTGTGGCCTCCACCGCGCCAGAACACGGTCGTTCGCCCGTGATGGTTGCGGCCACCGCTCTTGGTCAGCCCTTCCGTCAGTGCCTTAACCGGGCGGCCCTTGTAAAGACCCGACCGATCCACCAGAACCAGCCCACGCTGGCCTGGTGTCATTGGCTTGTATTGTTTCAATGCCATTAGCGATGCGCTCCCAAATCCGGCCTACCGCGCCGAAATGCCGGTCGTGACATCGATGGAATCGCCTTCCGCCAGAGTCACTACGGCCTTCTTCCAGTCCGGCCGCTTCCCCTTGATGCCCCGGAAACGCTTGACCTTCCCCTCCATGCGGACGGTATTGACCTTTGTTACCTTGACCTTAAACAAATGTGCGATCGCTGCGGCAATCGCAGGTTTCGTAGCATCGATCGCGACCTTGAACGTCACCTGATTATGCTCGCTTACGAGCGTCGCCTTCTCAGTAATATGCGGCGCACGGATGATGCGCAGCATTTCTGCTTCACTGGGCGGCGGCGGTGCCGGCCGAATGCGGCGGGCGCGGCTCATGAAGTAGCTCCCGTATCGAGGCGCGCCTGAAGATGCTCAATGGCTTCTCGGGTCATCACGAGGCTTTCCCGGCGCAAAATATCGTACACATTGGCCCCTTGCTGCGGCAGCACGTCGATCCCAATCAAGTTCGACGCGGCTTGGCGTAAATTCTCATCGACCGAGGCGCCGGAAACGAGCAAGGCAGATTTGATCCCAAGCGCATCCAGCTTTGCCTTCAACTCTTTGGTCTTGCCCGAACCCGAATCGTCGGACTCAAGCACAATCAACTGCCCGGCCTGCGCCTTGGACGAAAGAGCGCAACGCATGCCCAACGCGCGGATCTTTTTGGGCAGGCTAAAGCCGTGATCCCGGACGCGCGGCCCGTGGACGACGCCGCCACCGCGGAATATATTTGCATTTTGTGCACCGTGCCGCGCCCGGCCCGTACCTTTTTGTCGATACCATTTCGATTTGGTCCGGTTGACCTCGCCGCGCTCCTGCACCTTGTGCGTACCAGCCCGGCGCTTGGCGAGTTGCCAGTTCACCACGCGGTGGAGAATGTCGGCGCGCACTTCGGCGCCGAAGACCCGGTCGCTCACCTCGAGCGTCCCGACCTCAGCATTCTCCCAATTTCTGACCGTCAGTTGCATTCAGGTCTACTCTTTGCTCTCGTTCTCGCCCGCGTCTCGAGCAGCCACCACATCCTCTGGCGTCTCGCCAGGATCAACCGCTGGCTCCACGCCGCCATTCGCCGACCGGATTGACGCCGGGAACGGCACGCCTTCCGGCAGCGCGCGCTTCAGTGAGTCGCTAACCAGCACATACCCGCCTTTGGCACCGGGAATCGCCCCTCTTACCAGGATGACGCCCTTTTCCGGGTCAGTTCCGACCACCTCCAGATTCTGGACGGTCACCCGCTCGTCGCCCAACTGGCCCGCCATTTTCTTACCTTTCCAGACCTTCCCCGGATCCTGGCAATTGCCGGTTGAACCGTGGCTACGGTGCGAGACGGAGACGCCGTGGCTGGCGCGCAGACCGGAAAACCCATGGCGCTTCATGGCGCCCGCAAAACCCTTGCCTTTCGAGGTGCCCACCAAATCGACGAACTGGCCGGACACAAAATGATCCGCGCCAATTTCGGAGCCCACATCGACAAAAGCGTCTGCGGGAACTCGGAACTCCACGACCTTCTGCGGCGGCTCCACGTTCCGTTTGCCGAACACCCCGCGGTTCGCTTTATTGACCCGCTTGGTCTTCGCCAAGCCAGAACCAACTTGAACAGCCGTATAGCCGTCGCGGTCTTCGGTCTTGTGCCCGACCACGCGGCACTGATCGAGTTTCAGGATCGTGACGGGGATGTGGCGGCCACCTTCACCAAAAATGCGACTCATGCCCACTTTTGTTGCAAT
>CAYYSC010000069.1:0-10982 GCA_964474065.1 uncultured Rhodospirillales bacterium
CTCGTCCGGAAGCGTTCCGACAGGATGCCGCTCCATCGATGGCCGACGCCTCGAGGGGGACTTTCAGAACGGTTCCGCGAACGGTGCCGAGGCTGCCCTTGATCTCATTGCTCGCGGCGGCGCATGTTAGCACTCACAAAAAAAGCCCGCCGAGAAAACGGCGGGCTTTTCAATTATCTTTCATCAAGCTTGTCCAATAGCTCGTCGTCGCTGATCCGAGCATACTGCATAAAGTAGCTGGCATTCTTGTGGCCGAGCTGGCACTCGTCAGTGGCGGAGAAGCTGCGGATCGTCGAGGAGATGTTCGCGAGCGGCGAGACGATGGTGCCGGTCGCGCGCAGCGAATAGAGCGTTTTTCGAGCGCAGTGAATCGAGAGGGGTTCCCAAGAGGCTAATTTTCTGATTCAGAATCCATGCTGGTGAAGGAGGCTGGCATGGATGGGTCAAGCTTTGTCGATGGATTTGCGTGTCCGGCTTTTGGCTGCGGTTGATGATGGGGTGAGTTGCCGTGCAGCAGCGGCGCGTTTTGGGGTCGCACCATCGACGGCGATCCGCTGGCTAGCGCAAAGACGCGCTACCGGTAATTTTGCGCCCAAGCCTCAAGGCGGTGATATGCGCTCGCGCCGGGTCGAGGATCGCGGTGACGACATTCTCGCCCTTTGGGAGGCTCGCAAAGACATCACGCTTGAAGAGTTGCGACTGGCGCTGGCTGAGATCGGCTTCCCTGTCTCGGTGGCGGACCTTCACCGCTTCTTCCCGCGCCGCGGCATGACGCGCAAAAAAAGACTGGCCATGCTATCGAGCAAGGCCGTCCCGACGTCTTAAAGCAGCGGCATGACTGGTTCGACGGCCAGATCGATCTGGAACCCGAGCGCCTGGTCTTTATCGATGAGACGTGGACCGCCACCAACATGACCCGCAGCCATGGCCGCTGCCCCAAGGGCGAGCGGCTGCGGATGGGCTACCCGCACGGTCACCGCAAGACCACCACGCTGGTCGCGGGCCTTCGCATGACCGGCATGGTCGCGCCGATGGTGCTCGACGGCCCGATCAATGGCGACTGGTTCGAAGCCTATGGGACCCAGGTTCTGGTGCAGGAACTGCGACCCGGCGACGTGGTCATCATGGACAATCTGTCGAGCCACAAGCGCGTTTCGGTGCGGGAACGCATCGAAGCGGCGGGTGCAACCTCGCGCTTCCTCCCGCCGTATTCGCCGGACTTCAACCCCTGTATGGATGGCTCCTGCGTGGCAAGGGTTTTGTGAGCTTCTCACGGCTGGTCGGCTGCGGCCATGTATTCGGCGTCAAGTTGCAGCGTTTGTGCTGCGCGCCATGATGAATTTCCGCCGGATGTTCGGGTCCCACTCAATCGAACGCGCTTTTCGGTCGCTTCGGGTTGATCGGGGTGTCCCGCTTCGTCCTCTCCGTCAGTTCGCCATCAACTCACGTTGCGCCCTACCATTCCGTCAGAACGTTCTCAGCCGGGCATCATCCCGATCCGCGGTCTGTAGCTCGTTCCGTCGCGCAGAAGCGCGTAGATCGTCCGCGCCATGCGGTTCGCCAAGGCAATTGCAACGACCCTTGTCTCCTTGGTCGCCAGTTTCCGAGACAGCCAGTCCGCTCCCGCATGGCGGCTCCTGCGTCGGACCATGATCCGGGCCATGGCACCCAGGTACAGCAGACGTCTGATGTAGCGGTTGCCCATCTTCGAAATGCCACCACTCCACGGTTTGCCGCCGGTGGAGTGCTGCTTCGGGGTGAGGCCGAGCCAGGCGGCGTAGTCCCGCGCCGAGGAGAAGTTGCCGACATCCGGCGTCGTCGCGGCGATTGCGGTCGCGGTCAGCACGCCCACGCCGGGGATCGAGGCCAGCCGTCGGCTCACCTCGTTCTGCCGATGAACTTCCTCGATCTCTTTCGTCAGCAGGTCGATCCTACCTTGCGTCTCCGCGAGCTGATCGAACAGCGCCCGAAGCGGCAGGCGGGCAGCCTCGGGCAAGCTCTCCAGTTCCTCTTCCAGGCTCGCGACGCGCTTCGATCCCTTAGCCGTCACGATACCGAACTCGGCCATGTGCGCGCGGATCGCATTGCCCACCTGGGTGACCTGTCCGACGGGGAAGTCCCGTGCCCGGTGCAACACGAGCGCTGCGGATTCCGCTTCGCTCTTGATGGGAACGAACCGCATCGAGGGCCGGGTCACAGCCTCGCAGATCGCCTCCGCGTCGGCCGCGTCCGTCTTGCCCCGCTTCACGTAGGGCTTCACGTAGGACGGCGGCATCAAGCGCACCTCGTGGCCCATCGACCGCAACTGACGGCCCCAGTGATGCGCCCCTGAACACGCCTCTATGCCGATCAGGCAGGCTGAGCAGCCCTCGAAGAACGCGAGAAACTGGCTCCGCCGGAGCTGACGCCGAACCACGGCCTCACCGTCGGCATCGACACCATGGATCTGGATGACATTCTTCGCGAGATCGACGCCGACAGTGCTAACTCCAGACATGGATGGCTCCTTCCGTTGCGATAATGACACCCCATCATGGCGCATCGCGACGCCGGGAGCAGGAGCCATCCACACCATCAATCGAGATGGCCTTCTCGCGCCTCAAGGCCATGCTCCGGAAGACAGGCGAGCGCACCGTGAGCGGTCTTTGGAACCTGATCGGCAAACTCATCGACATCTTCCAGCCCGATGAATGTGCCAACTACTTCAGCTCGTGCGGATATGAACCAGAATGATCGAAAAACGCTCTAAGCGCGTCCCTACCTCCCTCACTCAAGCCACCGCGTTCACCCCTCGCGTCTCCGCCAAGCCGGGCAACCCTGATAAGAAATGCGGGTTAGTTGCTTATACTGCTACCGCTTGTTTGCCGCTCGGGGAGGAGCCCCTTTGGCGCAAAGCGCATGACCAGCAGCAGGATGGCGCCCATCAGCACATAGCGGGTGTAGGCGGCGCCGGAGATCAGGTGATTGGCCAGCCAGGAGCCTTCGGGCAGGGGGCTGGTAATGGCGGCCATGAACCAGTTGCCGAGTGGTTCCGCTTCGACCCACAAGAACCAGATGATGAAGCCGCCCAGCACCGCGCCCCAATTGTTACCGGAGCCGCCGAGGATTACCATCACCCAGATCAGGAAGGTATAGCGGAGGGGGATATAGCCGGTCGGCGTCAACTGGCTGTCGAGCGTGGTCAGCATGGCGCCGGCGATACCGCAGACGGCGCATCCCAGCACGAACACCTGCAGGTGACGGCCTTTGACGTCCTTGCCCATGGCTTCGGCGGCGTCGCGATTATCGCGGATGGCGCGCATCATCCGGCCCCAGGGCGAATTCAGCGCGCGCTCGGCGAACCAGAGCACGATGACCAGCACGGCGGCGAATAACAGGGCGTAGGCAAGCTTGACAAAAACGCCGGCAAAGTCCGCCGGCTCCGCAATACCCAGCCATTGGGTGAGCGTGATGAACCAATCGGTGGCCGCCAGTTCCACCTCGTAAGGCACGGGCCGCGGCAGGCCAGTGACGTTCTTGACGCCGCGGCTGAGCCATTCCTCGTACTTAATGACGGCGATGATGATCTCGGAAATGCCGAGCGTGGCAATAGCCAGGTAGTCGGCCCGCAAGCCCAGCGCAATCTTGCCGACCAACCAACCGGCGCCCGCCGCGATCAGCCCCCCGACCGGCCACGCGAGCACAATGGGCAGGCCCAAGCCGCCAAGATAGCCAGTTTGCGCTGGGTTGATCGCTTCGATTCGCTCAGTCGCTGGGATGAACAGTTGGTTGGCGAAATAGGCGCCGACGAGCAACAATACCAAGGTTGCCGGCAGGCGGAACCGCCGTGGCAGAACCCGGCGCGCGGCGATAATGGAGACGACTGTAATGGCGGCGACCATGGTGGACATCAACAGCCCGAAGCCGCCCGCCTGCCAGGCTTCCGCCACCGGCGGCATGGAGACCAGCACGGCGGCCAGGCCGCCCAGCGCGGTGAAGCCCATAATGCCAACGTTGAACAGGCCGGCGTAGCCCCACTGGATGTTCACCCCCAAGGCCATGATGGCGGAAATCAGGCAGAGGTTCAGGATGCCGAAGGCGACGTTCCAGCTCTGGAACAGGCCAACGCCCACGAGCACAACGGCCATTAAAGCGTAGTAGAGCGCTACGCGCTGCGTCATATGACTTTGCCCCGAATAATGCCGGTCGGGCGAGTGAGCAGCACCGCCACCAGGATGACGAACGACACCGCAAACTTGTAGTCGGTCGATAGCAATTGCACGAGCGTGTCGGGCGCCCAGCCCTCCGGCCCCAAATAGGCCAAGAACTTTTTGAAGGCGTAAGTGACCGTCACCTCAGAAAAGGCGATGATGAAGCCGCCCAATACCGCTCCCACCGGTTGGCCGATGCCGCCAACGATGGTGGCTGCAAAGACCGGCAGCAGGATTTGCAGGAAGATGAATGGCTTATAGGTCTTGTCCAGGCCATAGAGCGTGCCGGCAATCGCAGCCAGCATGGCGGTAATAATCCAGGCGGTCATCACCACCCGTTCCGGGTTGATGCCGGAAAGCAGGGCCAGGTCCTCGTCGTCCGAAAAGGCGCGCATGGCCTTGCCGGCGCGGGTGCGTTGCAGGAACCAGAACAGCACTGCCATCACGATCATGGCGACGACGACCGTGATTACCTGGGTCTGCTTGATCGCGATGCCTTCCGAGAGGCCGGTCGAGCGCCGGAACTCGAAGGCAGTGATGATGAAGCGGGCACCATCGGCAAAGCTGCGGTCGTCGGGGCCTATGATCAGGCGGATCAGTCCTGCCAGCACAAACATGACGCCGACGGAGACGATGGCGAACACGATCGGGCTGGAGCGCTGGCGGCGGTAGAAGCGGAACACCGAGCGCTCCATCGCCAGGACCACCAGAACCGTGGCGGCGATCCCGACGGGCAGGGCGAGCAACGCGGTCGGCAGTGGGCCGAGGCCAACGCCCATATCCTGCAACAGCCAAGTCATGAGGATTGTCGCCATGGCCCCGAACGACATCAACTCGCCATGGGCGAAGTTGGCGAAGCGCAGGATGCCGAAAATCAGGGTGACGCCGAGAGCGCCGAGGGCCAATTGCGCGCCGTAAGCGGTGGCGGGGACGAGCACGAAGTTGGCAAACAGAGCCAGTGCGTTGACGATATCCATCTGCCTATCAGCCCCCCAAAAACGACTGGCGCACCTCTTCGTGGGCCAACAGGGCCTCGCCAGTGTCGGTGAACCGATTCTGCCCCTGCACGAGCACGAAGCCGCGGTCGGCAATCTCCAGCGCCTGGCGGGCGTTCTGCTCCACCATTAGGATGGCGATGCCGGTTCTGGCGATTTCTAGGATGCGGTCGAACAGGTCGTCCATTATCACGGGAGAAACGCCGGCCGTCGGCTCGTCCAGCATCAGCAGTTTGGGCTGGGTCATCAGCGCCCGGCCGACAGCGACCTGCTGCCGCTGCCCGCCGGACAGTTCGCCAGCAGGCTGCTGCCGCTTGTCGCGCAACACCGGGAACAACTTATAGACCTGCTCCAGCGTTTCGCTGAAATCGTCCTGCCGTATAAACGCGCCCATCTCCAGGTTTTCTTGTACGGTCAGGGAAACAAAGACGTTCCGGTTTTGCGGTACGAAGCCCATGCCGGCGGGCACCCGCTCCTGCGGCGGCAGGTCGGTGATGTCCGTGCCGTCCAGCGTGACAACGCCCTCGCGCAGCGGGAGCATGCCGAAAATGGCCTTCATGGCGGTCGATTTGCCGGCGCCGTTCGGGCCGACGATTACCGCGATTTCGCCCCGGTCCACCCAGATATCGCAGCTATGCACAATATCGGCGGCGCCATAGCCGCAGGTGATGCCCTTTGCCGAGAGAAAGCTCACGAGGCGACCCGCCGCTCATGCTTGCGGCCGGTGCCGAGATAGGCCTCGATCACCTGTTCGTTGTTCTTGACCTGATCCACGGTGCCCTGGGTCAGCACTTGCCCTTCCGCCATCACAATCACCGGATCGCAAAGCCGACCGATAAAATCCATGTCGTGTTCGATCAGAAAAAATGTGTAGCCGCGTTCCCGGTGCAGGCGCTGGATCGACTTGGCTATGGTGTTCAGCAGCGTGCGGTTAACCCCGGCGCCGACCTCGTCCAGCAGCACGACCTTGGCATCCACCATCATGGTGCGGCCTAGTTCCAGCAGCTTTTTTTGCCCGCCCGAGAGGTTGCCGGCCCGTTCGTAAGTCAGGTGAGGAATTTCCAAAAAGTCGATCACTTCCAGCGCCCTTTCACGCACCTCGGCCTCGCGCTCGCGTACGCGGCTGGGATTGAACCAAGTATGCCAGAGTTGCTCGCCTAGCTGTTGGTCGGGCACTGTCATCAGGTTTTCCAGCACGGTCAGGCTGGAGAATTCGTGAGCGATCTGAAACGTCCGCAACAGGCCTTTTTTGAACAGGTCGTGCGGCTCAAGGCCGGTGACGTCTTCGCCATCCAGATAGATGGTGCCGGAGGTGGGCGGGTAGGCCCCGGCAACGAGATTGAAGAGGGTCGACTTGCCAGCTCCGTTGGGGCCGATCAGGCCGGTAACCGTGCCTTTTTTGATCTCAAGCGAAACGCCGTTCACGGCCTTGAGGCCGCCGAAATGCTTATGAACGTTCGCGATTGAGATCATGCAAATCCCCTTGGCGGGTCGCCCCAGGCCCGGTTCATGTCCGAAGCCTGGCCGGGGACGTACCCGTATGCAACGAGCGCCTTAGTGGTAGCGCGCCGTTTCGAATTTGCCGTTCTTGACCTCCGTTTCGCGGAAGCTGCCGGCGGATTCACCCGGGCCGATTAATTCCACCGCGGTGCCGCCGACATAATCGATGTCGCCGCCTTCCGCGAGGATCTTCAGCGCCTTGGCCAACTCGCCCGGATAGATCTTCTCACCCGGCGCGTTCGCCACCTTGGTCACGTGGTCCTTGTAGATCGCGCTGTCCGTGGTGCCAGCCGACTGCATCGCCAGCAGCAGCAGCGCGGAGGCGTCATAGCATTCCGGAACGTAGGGGTCGTCGCCTTTGAAGCCCTGGTCGGCGCTCATTTTGGCCAGCATCCCGGCACCGGGGCTGTCGGTGCCCGGATTGGTGCCGATGGAGCCGTCGAGCATGTCGCCGAAATGATCGGTCAGTGCTTCGCCGACCATGCCGTCGGGCAGGATGAACTTGTCGAACGCACCAGTGTCGAGCGCGGCCTGGATCATGCCCTTGCCGCCCTGATCGAGGTAGCCGGCGACAATCATCACTTCACCACCGGCCGAGGCCAGGGTCGCGACTTCGGCAGAATAGTCGGCCTTACCATCCTCGTGCGCGGCGACAGCCGTAATATCTCCGCCCTTGCCTTCGAAGGCCGCCTGAATGGCGTCGGCAAGCCCCTTGCCGTAGTCATTGTTGGTGTAGGTCAGCGCCGCAGATTTGATGCCACGTCGGTCCAGAATTTCCGCGATGATCTGGCCCTGGCGCGCATCGGAGGGCGCAGTACGGAAGAAGAAGCCGTCGTCTTCGATGGAAGATAGGGCGGGCGAGGTAGCCGACGGTGAGATCATCACCACGCCATTCGGGCGAACCACGTTATTCAGAATGGCTGTGGTAGCGCCAGAGCACGTGGCGCCGTTGATACCAGCCACACCTTCCGAGGTCACAAGGCGTTCGGCAGCAGCGGTGGCTGCGCCGGCATCAATGCAGGTGCTGTCGCCTCGAATGGAAACTACTTTGCGACCGCCCAGGAAGAGACCGCTATCGGAGACCTCCTTGATCGCCATTTCGCCGCCTAGCGCCATGGGTGCAACAAGTGACTCTGTCGGGCCGGTAAATCCTTGCAGCATACCGATTTTGACGTCATCTGCGAATGCAGGAGTCAACGGCAATGTAGCCACAGCTATGGTTCCCAGAAGCTTCTTCAGCATAATCTCCTCACCTTCCGTTGGTCGAGCAGTTGAATGTCAACGCGTCTGCGGCTTGATAAAATAAACAGCTGCATGGTCAGCCTAGAGGTACTGTCTCCGGTATGACGAACGCGCGTCTATGCGAAAGCACACGCGCTTGTGAAGTGCCCAACAAAAGTGTCGGGTTACTCCCGCCTCGTCAAGGTAGCGGAGCCTAGCCCACGGCGTCAGTATGATCTGTCTGCGATCCCGCGACCTGAGCAAACTCTCAAACTCTAAAGTGCAGGATCATAGCGGATCTCGCATAAAAGCTCGGCGAATGACGGCTTTCCGCCCTTTCGGCAATAGCGCTACTCCTGACCTTCCCCATCATCTGGGCCACTGAAAACTGGAACTTCCGGGTGCCATGAGCCGCTCCGCTTTTTTGGTCCGCCCGGCTGGGACTTTCCAGACGTCAAATGGGCTCTGTCGGCGGTGTCCTGATAAACCGGGATTGTAGCGCGGCCGGTGGTTTGTTGCTGATGGCGCTTTGGGAATGAACCGCTTACCTGAACGCCTGTTCTAGCGTTTCAGCCCAGTTGATCTTCGTAGGCAAACAGGGCGACGGCACCACCGGTGTGCAGGAACAGCACATTGTCGGCCGGCTTGAAAAACCGACTGCGGACCATGCCGATGAGACCGGCCATTCCCTTGGCGGAATAGACCGGGTCCAGCAAAATTCCCTCCGACTGCGCCGTCATGGAAATTGCCTCAAAGGTCGAGCGCGCGGGGATGCCATAGCCTTCTCCGACATAGCCGTCGTCGACCAGAACCTTGTCTTTGCCAATCCCTGGCGCGCCCAGTTTCTCGGCGGTTTTCTCCGTAAGCGCGAATACCGCGTCGATCTGGCGGTCGCGCGGTTGACGCACGCTGACGCCCATTACCGGAATGTCCGCGCCCAGCGCATGCAACCCAGCCACCAAGCCCGCATGCGTGCCGGTGCTCCCGGTCGCGGTTACCACCCAGTCGAAGCAGATGCCTTGTTCGCCGCTTTGGTCGACGATTTCCTGCGCGCAAACGGCATAGCCGAGAGCGCCAATCGGGTTCGAGCCACCACCGGGTATGAAGTAGGGTCGGTGCCCTTCTGCGCGCAGCCGCTCGACGACGGCTTCCGTTTCCGCATTCATGTCCAGGCCGGTGGGGCGGAACTCCATCGTCGTGCCGAAGATCTTGTCGAGCAGCACGTTGCCGGAATTCTTGTAGGCATTGCTCTCGTTCGGCACCCGATGTTCCAGTACCGCATGGCACTTCAGACCGAACCGGCAGGCGGCTGCAGCGGTCTGGCGGACATGATTGGACTGGATCGCCCCCTGGGTGACCAGCATGTCCGCGCCCTGCTGCAGGGCGTCCGCGACGAGGAACTCCAGCTTGCGGGTCTTGTTGCCCCCGGTTGCTAGGCCGGTGCAATCATCCCGCTTCACGAACAGCTTCGGCCCGCCCAGTTGTTCGGAGAGACGCGGCATGGCCTCGATCGGCGTCGGCGCCATGCAGAGATCGACCCGCGGAAAGCGGCTGAAGTCGATCAATGCTGATTTTTGTGCTTGTCCGCTGGCGGTGGTCACGTGCTGTCCTCGTCGTTTCGATATTCCAGACGGCACATTGGCGGAAAAGACCGTAGACTGCCACTGCCGTGGTCAACGTGCCCGCCCCTCAATTCGCTAGCACTTCACGGGAAAATTACGTTACGGCGGAACCGGCTCGTAGGTTTCGAAGTCAGTGGCGAACGCTACCCACTCGCTTCGGTGCAACCCGAAAATTTCGCTTCCGAATCGGATAGTTATAGCTATGCACCTAATCCGCGAAGTCAACAGTTCCGGAGAAGATGAGCCTCGAGAGAGCGCTGTCGGCTACTTCCGGCGAGGACGAGGTGAACAGCCTGCTCCGTATATCTCCGCAAGATAACGCGCTTTTCCGGCAAGCCCTAGCGGCAGAGAGCGGGTTTGCTTGGTCCAGTGGCGGTGCTTGCGATCGTCTGCGAACCAGTCTGCAGTTTACAGGGACAATACAGGGAATTTTGGTGGTTTTTGTGCGTGTCGAAAGAGAAATGCCCGGGCAACCAATTGAATTCGCGTCATCTTTAGGTCCAGGCGCTATTTTCGGAACAGGGAAATTTTCTTCCGACAACAGGGAGCGTAAATTCGACAAACAGCAAATGAAGCTTTGTGAACAGTCGCGATGTCAACAGTGATAGGGTGAGGTAGATCTGCAGCGTCCCCTTGGCCAAGTCGCGCTAGTGCAACCAGCCTGGTTCCGTAGGCGCGGTTCCATCTCACGGCCAGACTCTCCGATCTTTCGTGTATGAGTTGTCGGTCCATGCCGGAAAGAAAGCACGCTATGGACCAGGGAAAGAAGATCAGTGGCGCCGCTTTGGAAGAACTGCTGAAAGGCTGCGAGCGGCGTGAATGCCAGCAGGCTTTTCCAACTCAGTGCGGCCAACTCAGTGCGGAGTGTTTCCAACGCGGATTCTAGAACGGCTGGATATATTCAGAGACGGCAATCTCACCAGCGTGTCAAGCTCGCCCCTAAGGTTGCAAAAAAGGTTGCAACAGCAGCCCTATCTTGATGATTTTGAAAACCGTCTCAACGGCGGCAAAGGTCCGTTGCTGCACCTTAATTGATATTGAGAATGGCTCGCAGTTCAGCTAAGCATGAGCCATGCTCCGTCGTTTCCGTAACTACCGGCACCTAGCCGCCGACTGGCGGCCGGCTCAAAAGGTTGCAGCGTGAAATCCGATCCGCAGTGCCTCGAAGTCTATCTCAACCATCGGACTGCGTTAATCGACTACGCAGCGCAAATTCTGGGCTGCCGAGCACGGGCAGAGGACGTAGTGCAGGATGCTTTCCTTCGCTACAGCGCCCGTGAAGATGATGTCCCACCGGACAAGATAATGGACACGCGGAAGCCTATCGTACGCCCCGTCTCCTACCTCTATCGGATCGTGCGCAACTTGGCGCTAGACGGGATGCGCCGGTCGGCAGCCTCGGGGTGCAACACGGACAACACCGCGCTCGAGCGTCTGTCTGCACCGACGGCGAC
>CAYYSC010000070.1:0-10963 GCA_964474065.1 uncultured Rhodospirillales bacterium
CGCGGCCGCGGGTCTGCTGGTCGCGCTCGCCCTGATGGGAATCTTCGGAATGCTCGCCTGGCTGTTTGCGGACGCAGTGGCGGGCCTATTTACGACCGACGCGGCCACGAGCGCCCTTGCCGCTGCGTTAATGGGGTGGCTGACATTGTTTCTGCTGGCGGACGGGGCGCAGGTCAGCATGCACCATGCCGTGCGCGGCCTGGGTGACGCGTGGCCCGCGACGGCAATCAATCTCATCTGCTATCTCGGTGTGATGACGACGCTTGCCTGGGCCCTCGCCATTCCCGGAGGGCAGGGAGTGGCCGGCCTGTTCCAGGGCGGTCTTATCGCCAGCGTGCTGGTCGTGGTGCTGCAACTCTGGCGTTTTCGCGTATTGGTGCGGCGAGACGCTTGATGCCGGACAGGCCGCTTCCTATAGAGTGAAACGAATGATTATGAAGGCCACGGAGGCAGAGCGGCCATGGTTCATGCGCGTATTTTCCGCCCGGCCCGCACCGCGATGCAGCAGGGGCGGGCCAAGACGAAACACTGGGTTCTGGAGTTCGAACCGGCCCGGGCGCTCCGGCCGGATCCTTTAATGGGGTGGGCTGGAGGCGGCGACACCCGCCGTCAGGTGCGTCTTGAATTTGATACCAAGGAAGCCGCGATCACTTATGCCGAAAGGTACGGGATCGATTACGTCATCGTCCCGGAGCACAAGCGGGTGGTAAAGCCGAAGAGCTACGCTGACAATTTCCGGTGGGACCGGCCTGAGTAGTTTCGTGTATGATATTGTCAAAGCGCCCTTAGCTCAGCCGGATAGAGCAACGGATTTCTACTCCGTGGGTCGGGGGTTCGAATCCCTCAGGGCGCGCCATTGTTACCCCGAACATCTGTGAAGCAGGTCAGCGTTCTGGAGGTTAGCGACTCGATACCAAGCGGAAATACAGCCAGTTCGGCAGGTGGCGGGCGATGCGGAAGCGCCAGGCGAATTTGCCGGGGAAGTTTGTGGAAAACCGGCCGCTTTCCATGGCCTTCCTTACTTCCCGCGCTGCGTCCTCGGGGCTCATCATATACGGCATCTCGAAATCGTTTTTGGCGGTCAGACGCGTTTCGATGAAGCCTGGATTTACCGTTTGCACACAAAAATCGGGGGAGGGAAGATCAACCCGCACGCATTCCGCCAAATGCATGACTCCCGCCTTGCTGGAGGCGTAGCCGATGGCCCCCGGCATGCCGCGACAGCCTGCAAGAGAGCCGATCACCACGATGTGCCCTTTGCCGCGGCTCACCAAATGTGGCACCGCCTGCCCCAGCACGCGAGCCGCGCCGGTGAAATTTACGTCGCACATTGCCTCGACCATGTCGGGCTGCCATTCGGTGGCTTTCACGGGCTCGTAAACCCCTGCGTTCATGATTACCCCATCGAGGGGAGGCAGGCGCCCGAACGCTTCCGCCACGCTTTTGGTATCGCGCACGTCGCACGGCGCGACGACCGGGTCGTGCGATAGGCTCTCCGCCAATCCCTGCAATCGCCCCTCGTTCCGCGCGGACAGGCACAGCCGCACACCCGCACCTGCCAATTCGGCCGCCAACGCCCGGCCCAACCCCTCCGACGCGCCAACCAGCCAATAAGTCTTATTCTGCAGCGACAGGCCCATGGCTAGCCGGTCTCCGAACGGCGGAAAACGGCAAACAGTTCGGCCGCCTTGAAGCCGAATTTACGCATGTCTGAGCGGTTGATGATTGTTCCGTCCTCCATCAGGTAAATCCAATCCACCACGTTCAGCACATGGCCGCCGGCACGCTCAGGCAGGCGCAAGCGGTAGGTCATCCGCAGTGCATTGCCGGAGACTTCGCCGTGGGCGACGTCCACCACGTCCGCAGCAGTGGCGGTAAATGCCTTTGGCCCGGTGAAGGCGATCCGCCATTCCCGTGTGTCCTGCGTCTCCATCTCGTCATAGAAGAACCGTTCCGCAAGAGTGCCCCCATCCTCGTCGAATGCGCCCACAATCTCCGCGCGGAAGCGGATATTGGCTCGGCCCGAATAATCGAAAATGACACCGTGTGCGGTATAGCGGCCGGAAAGAGCGGTGTGCAGGTCGAAGACCGGCGTCCCGGAAGCGTAATCGCCTGTCCGTTGGGCACGGAAGCTCCAAAAATGGTCCCAGATGAGCCCCAAGACGGCGCACAGGACAAAGCCGGTTGCGATGTACAAAACCGTGCTCATCGAGCGTCCCCCTCGTTTGATGGCGTTGCGAACAGAACGAGAGCTGCGGCGGCTTTCAGGAGACAGGGGAGACCCGCATACGCAAAGCTAAGGGCGTCCAACGCCGCTGGATCATTCGTCTCACCGGGCGCAAAGCCCGCAGCGTCCAGTGCGGGCAGGGCAAGGCCCGCGGCGAACGCCAGGGAAGCCTTGTTGATGAAACCCCAGAGGCCGAACGCATGGCCAGTGCTGAGACCTCGCGCGGCTAGCCGCTCCGAGAGCATCGCGGGCAGGAGCGTCATGTCCGCGCCGAGCGCCGCCCCCGAAACAGCGCAGATGACGTAGAACGCAGGCCAATCGCCAGCGCCGAGCGTCACGGCCCAGAGGAAGGCGGCGATTGCCCCAGTCATGCCGATCAGCATCGCCCATTTTGCGCCGATCCGACGGGCGGCGCGGGCCCAGAAAGGAGCGGCGACGGCGGCGGCCACGAAGAACAGCAGGAGAGCTGGGCCGGTGTGATCCGGGGCTTGCAGAAGATCCTCGACGAAAAATAGGAAGAGGGTGGCGGTCAACCCGACGGGCAGGGTATTAATCAGGCCAATCATCAGCAGCCGGCGCACCCTGGCATCGCGCAGCAATCCTGCGAACCCGGGGTATTCGGTCGGGTTCTCGAGGGCATGGACCTGGGGCCAGCGGCGATGCATGCGGCCGACGGCGATGGCTAGTAACGCGCAAAAAGCGATGGCGAATGCCGGAAATGCCCATTCGGCACCAACGGCGGCCCCGAAAAGGCTGGGCGCGACGCAGGCGGCAGACACGCCCGTCAGGATTCCAGCTTCCCGCCACCCGGCGACTTGGGGATGGTTCATACCCGGCCGCTCGGCAAAAGCCACTCCCGCACTGTAGAACATGATCTGGAGAGCGCTGAAACCCGTGAACACTGCCGCCAGGCTGATTGCCAGCCACCAGCGCGCATCGAACATTGGCGCCGGTGCGAACAGGGCGAGCGCTCCAACCGCTAGAAGAACGGCAAAGCCGGCTGCGAGCCAACGCTTTTGTGTTTGTGACCGGGCAATCCACCAGCCGAGCACGGGGTCCTGAATAAAATCCAGCATCCGGAGCCCGAGCAGCACTGCACCCACGGCGGCTAGGCTCATCCCATGCTGATTGGCATAGAGTGCGGGCGTGTGGATGTAGATCGGCGGGCCTGCAAAGGCCAGTGCCGCCCCAAGCAGGGCATAGCGAGGCAGCATGCCTTGACTGCTGCGGGCCTCGATCTGGGCGGCGGTCAAGAGGACCGTCCGGTCAATTCGCGCGATTTCATAGGGAAACGGCTTTTTTCACTGAGCCAAATACCGAAATAGTCGCGGCGCAAACCGGTCCCGGACAGCTGGCATCGCTCTTCGCTGTTCAGATAGAGAACCACCGTATCCGGATCGGGCCCCATGGCGGTGAAGCGGTCACCGGCCTGCACGTCCGCCATGCAGGAAGCAATCCGGTTGCGGAACGCGGCGAGGTCGGAATCGCTCCAATCCGTAACCCGCTCGAGTTCCTCGACGGTTGATTGGGTCAGTTCGCCCCCGCTGAAATCAGTGCGGTAGGTTAGGCTGAGGGCGAATGGCCGGTCCCAGGAGAACAAGCCATCGGCGCTCCAAAGCGACGCGTCGAACAGGTCCCAGAAGAGCCAGTTGAAATCGGCAGTCCCGATCAAGCGGGCTTCCGGCATGGCGTAGGAGACGTCTCGGGAAGGGCCGGATGCGTGGGCAACAGTCATCGCCATCCCGACGGCTATGGCCGCGATTGTCTCCCGTCTAAGCATGGCGCAGTTCCACCTGCACGACATCCGTACGGCCGACCGCAAAGGCTGCGGTGCAGATTGCGAGATAGAAACGCCAACTGCGGAGGAATCCTTCAGAGTAGCCAAGTTTGCGGATCTCGGATGCGGCTGCCTCGAATTTCCCCGCCCACCGGCGCAGGGTCTCCGCGTAATCCAGGCCGAAATGAAACATGTTTTCAGCCTTCAGGTTGGCACTATCCGCCTGTACCGAGATCTGGCCGGGAGCGAGCAGCATACCGCCCGGAAAGGTATAGTGCCGGATGAAATCAGAGCGTCGGCGGTACTGCGGGAAATGCTCATCGTGCACCACGATGGCCTGAAGCGCTGCCTTGCCGTGCGGAGCGAGGCAGGACTGGAGCTTGCGGAAATAGGTAGGCCAGTAAGGCTCACCCACTGCCTCGACCATCTCGATGGAGACGATGGAGTCGAACTTGCCCTGGATATCACGATAATCGCGGAGCAGAATATCCGACCGGCCGCCGAGCCTAGTCTCGGCATAGGCGTGCTGGGCAGGGGAGACCGTCACGGCGGTCAGGTCGCGCCCAGCAGCAGCCGCAGCTTCGGCAAAGCCGCCCCAGCCGCAACCGATTTCCAGCGTCCGTCTGCCTGCATCCTCGGTTATTTCCAGCAGCCGGGCGTACTTGCGAGCCTGGGCGCTCTCTAGCGATTCTTCTGCATTGGCGAAAAGGGCGCTTGAGTAGGTCATGCTCTCGTCGAGCCAAAGGCGGTAGAAGTCGTTACCGACGTCGTAGTGAGCCTTGATGTTGCGGGCGCTGCCTTGTCTGGAGTTTCGCCGCATTAACCGGTCGGTGACCAGGAACATCGCCCGGTTCAGCACGGAGCCATGTAGGTGCCCGTCAAAAACGTCCTCGTTGGCAAAGGCGAGGCGCGTGAGCGCGTCGATATCGGGACTGTCCCACAGTCCCTGAATGTAAGCCTCTCCGAGACCGATATCACCGCGGGCTGCCAAGGCAGCAACGGCTCCCCAGTCGTGGATTTGGATTTCGGCATCAGGGTGACCCGTCCCAAAGCGATGGCGGTGGCCGTGGGGGGTGATAACTGTCAGATGCCCGCGCTCCACGCGCTCGCAGGTGGCCAGGAAACGCCGTGCGACTTGGCTTTCGAGGGAGCGCGGGCGGGCTTGTCGTGGCGGCTGGCCCACCGCGGGGCGCGCAGCGGTCACGGTATCAGTCATCGAGTAACTTCCTCGGTTGGTGGCACGGGGCGCACGCGGTAACGCGCCCCTTTGAGTTTTAGGCGCAGGGCCTGCCAGTAGATCAGTGCGGAGACGCGGAATGCGCCGAAAGGATGCCGGGCAATCATGGCGAGAATCGCTCGGGCACTCATCGGGGTCAGCTTTCCCGACAGAGTGGCGACGACGCCGTGACTCTTGCCGTCCGAACCGGTGCGCCGGTGATCGATGTGAATGTCTAGGCGATCCGGTTCTAAGGTGAAGCGAAACGCATAGCCGCCCGCAATTTCCTGGAAAGGCGAGACATGGAACACTTTTTGCGCCTTGATCGTGTCCCTGGGACCGATGGGCCGGTAATTCGCCAGGGCGCAGAAATAGCCATGCCGATCGCCGAAAGTGTTGTTCACCTCTGCCAGCACCGCGCGGACAGCGCCGGAACCGTCCCGAAAGAACCAAAAGCTGACCGGATTAAAGACATAGCCGAGCGTCCGGGGCTGGGTGAGCAACCAGACCTCCGCCATCGCCTCTTCCGGCAGGCCAAAGCCCCGGGCGTGGGTAATTGCCCAGTCCTCCATCGGTGCCTTCCCTTGACCGTGATCCCGGTCGGACAGCGCCAGCAACCCGACTCGGCCGCGGCGGAGCGGGAACGGGCAGACGGTGAAACGCGGCCTCATCCGGAGAAGCAGGTAGTCTACGTCATAGCGGAAGGTGTTGTCGGGGCCGCCGCGGCGAGCATGAAAGGTCTTGCCTTTCATCACCGCGGCGCCGGTTTTCGGCCATTCCTCTAGGCCCATTGGGGGCTGGCTCCCATGGCCTGGGCTACCGTAACTCCGCTCAGCAGACCGTCCTCGTGGAACCCGTACCGGGTGTAAGCGCCGCAGAACCAAGTGTTGCGGATGCCCTGGATCGAAGGCAGCGCCGCCTGGGCTTCGATAGCGGCCTGATCGAATACCGGATGGCTAAGCACCGTCTCGTCGAAGATGTGTTCGTCCGGAATGGGTCGTTCTGGATTGAGCGTCACAAATAGCGGCACGTCTTGGGGAATGCCTTGGAGGCGGTTCATCCAATACGTGACGGTGACCGCCGGTGCCGCGTGATCCGTTCGGCCCTGGTAATTCCAACTCGCCCAGCACGCTCGCTTCTGGGGCATGAGCCGCGTGTCGTCATGCAGATAGACACGGTTCGCCTTGTAGCGTAGCGCACCCAAAATGCGCTTCTCATCGGGCTGTGGGTCTGCCAACAGGCTTAGCGTCTGGTCGGAGTGGCAGCCGAACACGACGGCGTCGAAGTATTCCAGCGGAGCGCCGGCGGTCTTTACCCAGGCGCCTGTTTCCCGGCTCACCGCTTCTACCGGCGCTCCCATGCGGATCGTACCGCCATTGCGGCGGATCGCGGCCGCGAGCTTTTCCACATAGACTTGGCTCCCCCCCTCGACGGTGTGCCATTGCGGCTGGTCGTGTAAGGTAAGGAGGCCGTGATTATCGAAGAAGTGAATGAAGGTAGCGGCAGGGAATGCCAGCATTTGTTCCGGTGTCGCGCTCCAGACTGCGCCCGAGAGGGGCAGCATGAAATAGCGTCGAAACCAGTCTCCCATTTTCAGCCGGTCCATCAGATCCCCAAGGGTCATCTGCCTGTCGTCGGACAGCGCCTTGGCTCCCCTGTTGAACCGGGGGATGTCGCTCAGCATTCGCCAGAAGGCAGGGCGGAAGAAATTTTGCCGTTGCGCAAACAGGGCAGACCTTGCGTGCAGACCGTATTCAATGCGCCCGTCGTCGATACTGGCTGCGAAAGCCATATCACTGGCCTTCACCGGCACGCTCAACTCCCGGAACAGACCCGTCAACAGTGGATAGTTGCGGTAGTTGAAAACAATAAACCCAGTGTCGACGGGAACCTGGCGGCTGCGCCCCGCCAGCCTGGTGCGCGCATGTCCGCCCAAACGCGGTTCCGCTTCGAAAACGGTCACATCATAAGTGTCGGAAAGTGCGTAAGCAGCCCCGAGCCCCGAAATGCCCGCTCCGATCACGGCGACTCTTGGCCGAAGAGGGGTTGAGCCTGGGGAGTCAAACGGCATATCAAACCTCAGCGTTAACGACTTTTCGTCTACGCCCGTCGCCCACGCTCAGATTAGGAAGTCCGGTGGATTTTTCCTGACAGACACTTGATCCGAAATTTTCAGACCTCCGTAACACCAAACATTGAGAGGAAAGACAGGCGCGTGATGCAACCTGGGGAGGGGAGAGACCCGGACTCTTGGAACGAGCTTATGACAGCAGTTGCCGACAGCCGGGACAAAGAGGCTTTCTCCCGCCTTTTCAGCCATTTCGCGCCTCGCGTGAAGGGGTACCTGATGCGCGGAGGCGCGACGGCAAGCCAAGCGGAAGAAATCGCGCAGGAAACTATGGTCACGGTGTGGCGCAAAGCGCACCTCTTCGACCCGAAGAAGGCCAGCGCGTCCACTTGGCTGTTCACGATCGCCCGAAACCAGCGGATCGACCGGATCCGCCGGGAGCGGAGGCCCGAACCCGAACCCGACGATCCGGCTTTTGCGCCGGATCCGGTGGCCCAGCCGGACCGCGAAGTCTCCGCCCAGCAAGATGTGAATGCGGTGAGGCGGGCGCTTGCCGAACTACCAGATTCGCAGCGGGAGGTGGTCCTTCTTTCTTTCTTCGAAGATGAATCGCATTCGGCGATTGCAGAGCGCCTGCAATTGCCGATCGGCACGGTGAAATCGCGGATCAGGTTGGCTTTGAAGAGAATGGATATGTTGTTGGATCGCAATGCATACGGAGAAAGGGAATGACCATCCGTCATCATGTGACTGATGATTTACTGCTTGCGTATGCCGCTGGCTCGTTGTCAGAAGGTTGGAGTCTGGCAGTGGCGACCCACCTCGCTCTATGTCCGGATTGCCGTGGCCGGGAATCCCGGTTCCAGGCGCTGGGGGGAGCAGTTCTCGAAGAATTTGCGCCGGCCGCCATTGCCGACGATGCGTTGGCCGCGTGCCTGTCTCGCTTGGACGAACGAGTGCCGGCGGAACCGCCCCATTTGGAACCGGCGCGTCAAGCAATGATTTTGCCCCAGCCGTTGCGAGACTACGCCGGCGGAGACGCGGATGCTGTCCGCTGGTCGATGGTTGGGGGCGGGATCCGGCAATGCCTGCTAAGTGTCCGCTCGCGCGAGCGTGCCCGTCTCCTGTACATTCCGGCGGGAGAGTCGGTGCCGGAACATGGTCATCGGGGCATGGAACTCACTCTCGTTCTGGCGGGAAGTTTCGCGGACGGCGGTTCGGAATTCCGGCGTGGCGATATTGAGGTGGCGGACGAACAACTCTCACACACACCGGTAGCGGGCTATGGTGAGCCCTGTATCTGCCTCGCCGTTACGGATGCGCCCTTGATCTTCCGTTCCCTGATGCCCCGTCTGGTTCAGCGTTTCGTCCGCATTTGATTTTTTAGGATCCTCGCGTCCTTCCTCAGCGGTCCGCAGCTATTGCGGGCCGCTTTCGCGTGTGGATACTGCAGATCCCCATGCGAGGGGTCAAAGAGGCTGCGGAACTGGAGGAGACGATCATGGAAATATTGCAACCGGAAGGCTGGCCGCGCCCGCCGGGCTTTTCCAACGGAACCGCCGCCGAAGGGCGGCATGTGTTCGTGGCCGGGCAGGTCGGTGTGGATCAACTGAACGGAACCATGGCGGAAGGCTTCGCCGCTCAGTGCGAACAGGCGCTGACGAACGTGTGCGCTATCGTTCGGGAAGCGGGCGGCGAAGCTACCGACATCGTCAAAATGACTTGGTTCGTCACCACCCTCGCCGAATACAAGAGCGCCGGCCGGCCGCTGGCGGACGCCTGGAAGAACACTCTGGGCCGGCATTTTCCGGCGATCACGCTCGTCGAGGTCTCCGGCCTCATCGCTGACAGCGCCATGGTGGAGATCGAAGCGCATGCGATCCTCCCATCCGCTGCCAACGGGTGATGCTGCTGACCGTTTGGCTGCTTCAGGCCTTTCGAATTCGGAAGATCAGCGTCGGCCCATCCTGCGCCGTGTCTTCCAGCGAGTTGCCCGTCATTTCGCAAAACGCAGGGAAATCCTTGGCGGCGGCGGGGTCGTCTGCCAGCACTTCCAGTACGGCGCCGCTTTCCATTGCTTTCAGGGCGCGGCGGGCACGCAGGACCGGCATCGGGCACTTGAGGCCCGTTGCATCCAGAAGCTGATCGGCCATCATTTTACATCCGGTTCTTTGGCAGCTTGAGGTAGGCGGTGCCATTGCCTTCCGGCTCCGGCAAGCGACCGCCGCGGATAGGGAATTCGATCAAGGGTGAAAGCAGTCCCGGCATCGCGCATATGCTTGTTCGCTTCCCGTCGCGCGCCGATCGTCGGTTCCCAGGCATGCTGCCGCCGCCCCGGGGCGCAGTCATGCAACACGCAGATGCTGGTCTCTGGCGGCAAGTCCAGGATGCGTCGGCTCGAGCGATAGCGCGTGCGGGCCGAGCCGCCGGGAAAATCAAGCGCCGTGTCGACGACCGCGCACTGTGCCGTGGCCGAGCAAGCGACGATGTAGCAGGCCGTCGACGAGCCCCGTGGAACAGCGCATGGACTTCCGGCTTGACCATCGCCTCCATAGCGCGCCTCCTTTGCTGGCAGCATAAATTTTATGATAGCAAATAGCGGCAACCCATGCCACGCCGAGTGGCCGCTGTCACACAAGAGGATCGTCCATCGCATGTCTGCCGTCGTCACCTACGAGTCCGCCGACCGGATAGGTCACATCCAACTGAACCGGCCGGAAAAGCTGAACGCGCTTTCTAACCAACTCGTTGCAGAATTGCGTGATGCATTCGAGGCGTTTCAGGCTTCGGACGACCGGGTGGCGGTTCTTTCGTCCGCAGGCGACAGGGCGTTCTCCGTCGGCGCAGACCTGAAGGACCCACCGCGCGACCCGGAGCTTTGGGAGTGCATGCCGGGCACCGGCGTCTGGGTCGACAAGCCAATCATTGCCGCAGTGCACGGCTATTGCGTCGGCGGCGCGTACTGTTTGGTGCAATTCTGCGACTTGGCGGTAGCGGACGAGACCGCGGACTTTTTCTATCCGGAGGCGCAAATCGGATTCTGCGGCGGGCTGATTGCGAGCCATGCGGGCCGCGTGCCCTACAAGGTGGCGATGGAGTTCATGCTGACCGGCAAGCACTTCTCCGCCCAGCGTGCCTACGAAGTCGGTATGGTTAACAAGGTCGTGCCGAAAGGGGAAGCGATAGAAGGCGCGATGGAGTACGCTCGCATCTTGGCGGATAGCGCCCCATTGGTGCTCTCCGCAATCTCCCGCTTCACGCGCGAGACCGTGCTGCCGCGTGGACCCAGCGAACTGTCCGGTCTGGCGCGCAAGGAGTTGCTGCGCATATCCCGTTCCGAGGATCAGAAAGAAGGCGGCCGCGCCTTCGCCGAGAAGCGAACCCCGAACTTCCAGGGACGGTAGGCCCGGTCCCCGCGGCTCCTCTCTGACGCAGCCGCGTTGACACGAACCAAGCCCGCTTGCGATCCTAATTTGTCAACCAGGAGGAAAAACGCTCATGTCCCGCGTTCATGTTATCGCCGTCATCACCGCCAAGCCCGGCAAGCGGAAGGAGGTGCTGGAGCACTTTCGCGCCAACGTGCCGAAAGTCCTGGAAGAAGACGGCTGCATTGAGTACGGCGCAACCGTCGATTGCTCTGAAGCCGGCTTTGCAACGAAGTTCGGCGACGACACG
>CAYYSC010000071.1:0-10858 GCA_964474065.1 uncultured Rhodospirillales bacterium
GTGGGCCCGATAAGGCTCCAGGCATTTGCGGACCAACTGCTCCATGTCCGCGGATCGCCATTGCGTCGACAACAGCAGGTCGTGCGCCAGGGACAGGGCCTGCAGGCGCCCGATGAATTTCTGGCGGAAATCCTGGACCGAACCGGCGCCGAGCGCAGTCTGATTGGCGAGCGCCTGGACGACCGCCAGCGTGTTCTTGACCCGGTGGCTCAGTTCGTGCGTCAGCAGTTCGCGCTGCTCCTCCGCCTGCTTCCGGTCCTGGATATCGTTGAACAGGACGGCCACCTGCCGTTCTTCCGGCTCACCATAGGGGAATGCGTAGACCTCGTAGTAATGACCGATGGCATCCGCCGGAGCCTCGAAACGCTCCGCCTGCCGGGAAACGGCGATCCGTCCGTAGATCTCGTACCAATGCGATTCATGATCCGGGGCGAGTTCCCGCATGCGCTTGCCGACCGCGTCCTTCAGGCCGGTCTGGCGGCTGAACGCGTCGTTGACCTCAAGGAAGCGGTAATCGACTGGTTGTTGCGCCTCGTCGAAGATCACTTCGATGATGGCAAAGCCCTGGTCGATGGAGTTGAACAGGGTGCGGTAGCGCTGCTCGCTCTCCCTCAGCCGGTTTTCAGCCGCCTTGCGGCTGGAGATATCGACGAAGCTGATCACGGCCCCCTCGATCCGGTCCTCAATCGTGCGGTAGGGGCGCAGCCGCATCATGAACCGGCGGCCGTCCACGCCTTTCACCTCGCTCTCAACGGGGGAAAGCTCGTCCAAGACCCGGCGTACCTGCTTTTCCACGTCGTCGCAGGCGAGGCGGTGGGTAAAGTCCGATAGCGGCCGCCCGATATCGTTCTCCGTGATGTTGAACAGGTCGGCGACCGGCGGCGTAAACATGCGGATGCGGAAGTCCTTGTCCAGAAACAAGGTGCCGATTTCCGTCGCGGCCGTGAGGTTGCGGAGGTCGCTGTGGGCGGAGGAAATGCTCTCCAGCTTGTTTTTCAGCTCCAGATTGACCGTCTGCAGCTCCTCGTTCATCGACTGGAGTTCTTCCTTCGACGTTTCCAGCTCCTCCGAGGTGGAGCGGTATTCCTCGTTGATCGACTGCAGTTCTTCGTTGGCGGCGCGCAGGTCCTGCACGGCGGCTTCATGCTCCTTCCGGCTGTTGACCAGGGCCTCGTGCGCCGCTTTCAGTTCGGCGTGCAGCCGGCGCACCTCGTCCGGGCGTCCTTCGGCCAGGCTCTCCGGCTCTTCCTCCAACTCGATCGGCCCGCCATCCATGAACAGGACAAGCGCCTGATGCTCGTCTTTCTTCCCGTCGCCCATGGGCGCAATGTGCATGGTGACCTGGCGGGTGTCGCCGTTGAAGGCGACCGGTACCGGCAGCGTCGTGGTCGGCTCCCGCTTTCCCAGCGCCCGGTCGAGCGCGTAACCCAGGTCCAGCCGCAGTTCCGGCCGCACGATGTCCGGGAACCGGCCACTGAACGAACCGGCGGAATGCATGATGTAGCGGCCCGCATTCTGGGACAGATGGACAACCTGCTGGGTCTCGTTGACCAGCACGTTCGGCGGCGCGGCCCGCTCCAGCGCGTCGATGTGATCGGCCAGTTGGCCCTCGTTCCGCGGACGCCGGGGCGCCGGCGCAGCCGGGGCTGGCCGGGAATCGGCTTCCAGCCCGTGTTGGGGGGAGAGCAGCGGCAGCGAAGGCCGCGCCTGGGGACGCGGTCGGTAAATCCGGTGATCGCGGTCCACGGCCCCGAAGAGGCCGGGCGCCGAGTCCGCCGTCTCCGCCGAACCCAGAAACAGGAACCCTTCCGGCTTCAGGCTGAAATGAAAGATCGCGCACAGCTTTTCCTGCAGGGAACGCTCGAAATAGATCATCAGGTTGCGGCAGCTGACCAGGTCAAGCCGCATGAACGGCGGATCCTTCAGCACGCTGTGGGAGGTGAACAGCACCGTTTCGCGCACTTCCTGGCGGATGCGGTAGTGATTGCCTTCGGGAATGAAAAAGCGGCGCAGACGCTCCTCGGAAACGTCGGCCTCAATGGTACGGGGAAACCGGCCCTCCCGCGCTGTCTGGAGGGCCCCTTCGTCCAGGTCGCTCGCAAAGATCTGAATCGGCACCGGGATCTGGCGGCGGCTGGCCTCCTCCAGCATCAGAATGGCGATGCTGTACGCCTCCTCGCCGGTCGCGCAGCCGACCACCCACGCCCGGATGCCTTCTTCTGACGCTTCGCCCAACAGGGGCGCCACCACCTCCTCCGCCAGCGCGTCGAACGCCGCCGGGTCCCGGAAGAATTGTGTGACGGAGATCAGCAGGTCGCGGAACAGTTCGCTCGCCTCTTCCGGTGCATCCTGGAGATAGGCGGCGTAATCCTCCAGGCTGTTGACCCGTGCCACCTGCATCCGGCGCAGCACCCGCCGCATCACGGTGGCGCGTTTGTAGCTGGAAAAATCATGGCCGGTACGGGAATGGAGGAAGGTGATGATGCGGCGCAGATCGTTCGCCGCCCCGCCCATATCGAGCGAGCGCACCGCGTGCTTGCTGTGCGCCACTTCCCCCAGACGCTCGATGAGGCTGGAGATCGTTCCGACAAAGTCGGCGACGCCCGTGGCGATGGCGCTCTGCGGCATGGAGGGAAACTCCGCCTCCCCCGGGTCTTGCACGAACACCACGCCGCCCGCTTCCTTGATCGCGCGGATACCGACGGCTCCGTCCGAGCCGGCGCCGGTCAAGACGAACGCCAGGCCATCGCCCCGGCTGGTGGCGATGGACCGGAAGAACACGTCGATCGGCGCGCGCTTGCCCCGATCATCGGTGAAAGGGCGCGACGTGACGGTTTCGCCCTCGATCGCCAGTTCCCTGTCCGGCGCAATCACATAGACGCAGTTGGGCTCCAGCTTCGGCGAGTCTTCCACCTGGCGGACTGGCATCTCGGTCGCGCCCGACAGGATCTCGCTCATGGCGCTGGGGTGATCGGGCGCCAGGTGAACGATTACGACATAGGCGAGGCCCAGATCGTCCGGAACCTGCCGGAAAAAGGCACGCAGCGCGTTGACGCCGCCGGCCGATGCGCCGATCCCGCATATCGGCGTCAGCTTGCGGTCAAGGCCGGGCTCGTTCGTTTCTGCTACGGAAATATCATTCTCTCTTTCGACGCAAAAGGCGGGGCAGCCTGCGTTATTCTGAGGCACAGCAGTTTACCATAGCAGAGGTTCGGGAAGCAGCGCGCCACTGGCGCTGCTTCCCGGTAACAATCGGTAGCGGCAAGTGGTTCCACGGGCGGGCGCTTGCGCTCAGGGGCTGACCTCCACGTCGTTTTCCAAGGAAACCATCAGCGAGAGCGGCAGCTTGATACGGCACACCAGCCCGGTCGGCTGGTAATCCAGGGAGGTGACGGCGTTCAGGTCGTAGGGCATCATGCGCTCGATCAATTCCGTGCTGAAACCGGTCTCCTCCGGCGGCTCAATGCCGGAAAGGCCGCTTTCGGCCCAGGTGAAGTCCAGGACGGGCTTTCCATCAACCTCTCGCGCCCGCCAGTGGATGTCGAGGTGCCCGCCCTCGTGGGCGAGAGCGCCGTATTTGAGGGAATTCGTCGTCAATTCGTGCAGGGCGAGGCCCACGACCTCGGCCGCCTTGTCGCGCAGCAGCACGGTCGGGCCGAAGATGCTCAGGGTGCGCTGGCGGGCGGCGACATTCAGTTCGTCCCGAAGCATCAATTCCAGATCGAGGGCGGCATCGGTCTTCCGGATGGTCGCGCTCTGAACCCGCGCGAATGCGTCAAGCCGCCCTTCGAAATGCTGGGCCAGATCCTCGGCGCTGCCGCTGGTTTCGGCGCTGCGGCGCGCGATCGAGCGGATGACGCTGACCGTGTTGCGCACCTTGTGCTGCACCTGCGCCAGCAACTGCTGTTCGTTCCGCTGCGCTTTCTTCAGATCCGTGAAGTCGTGCATGATGCCGCCGATGCGGCGCACCTTGCCGGCGTGATCGTGCATCGGGAACAGGGTATTGCGAACCCAGCAGATTTCCCCGTCCGGGAGCCGTTTGATGCGGAACTCAATGGTCCGCTGCTCCCCGGCCACGGCTGCGGCGCGGGCTTGCAGAAGGCGTTCCCGGTCTTCCGGCAGCACCATGTCCAGCCAGGTTTCCAGTCCCGCGCTGCCCATGGCCTGCTCCCGCTTGAGGCCGGTGATCCGCTCAAAGGCCGGGGAGAGATAGATGCACTCCATCGTCCCGGCATCGCGGATGACTATGACGTCGGGCGTTGTTTCTGCGAACTGCTGGAACCGCTCCTCGCTCTCTTTCAGCGCCCGCTCGGCCTGCTTGCGTTCCGTGACGTTCTTCACCAGCACGCCGACGGTCCGCTCCTCGGGCGCGCCGGTGCGGAAGGCGCAGACCTCGAATTCCCGCCCGAGCGCTGGTGACGCAATTTCCGTACGGCGGGGCTCGCCCGTCAGGGCGACATCAGCATACATGCCGAGCCAGGAACATGTATTTGGCCCCACTTCGCTCCAGGTCTTGCCGACGACGTCCACCAGCCCTGTCTCACGCTCGAAGGCGCCGTTGACTTCCAGGAACCGGTAATCGACCGGCTGGTCGCCATCGAACAGCACCTCGAGGACACAGAGTCCCTGGTCGATGGAATTGCTGAGCGACTGGTAGCGCTCCTCCTGCTGGCGGAAGGCATTCTGGACGGACAGGACCCGGTCGGTCGTCTCCGTCGCCGTGCAATACATGCCGCCGATGCCGCCGGTGTCGTCGCGCAGCGGTGTCCAGTAGAACGTGAACCAGCCGACGGGCCGCCCGGCGCGGCTCTGCAGCGCGATCGGCCGGTCGGTGAATTGGTGCGCTTCACCCGCCATGGTCGCTTCGACCATGGGGCGGAAATCTTCCCAGATCTCGGGCCAAACCTCTGCATAGGGCCGGCCGAGAGCGCCCGGGTGCTTGCCGCCGAGAATGGGGATGCAGGCGTCGTTGTAGAGCGACAGAACCTCCGGCCCCCAACCGATATAAACCGGTTCGCGGCTGTTCAGCATCAGGTCCACCGCCATCAGCAAATGCTGCGGCCAGGACGTCATCGGCCCAAGCGGCGTGGCGCTCCAGTCACGTTCCTGGATCCGGGTCTTCATCTCGCTCTCCCGGAGACCCATGCTGAATCCCCCCCGCTGCTTTTTTGGCAAGCTGCTATTCATATTCGATTTCATCATCGTTCACTTAGACCTACCCTATCTTCTTCCAAATAAAGGTGAAGATAAGTGAGGTCAAACTGGCTTGCTTCCATCAGCCTTTCCAGGTTGGGGATTGTCAGCACGCGGCCCTTAATGTCGGCAAGATTGGCGAGGCGGATATCCCGGAGCACACGATTAACATGCACCGCGGAAATGCCGGCAATGTCGGCAAGGTCGGACTGCGTCAACGGCCAGTCGCAACTGTCCCCGCGCACTTGGCCGATCAACCGCAACCGGACGAAAACCTCACACAACAGATGTGCAATGCGTTCGAAGGCGTCCCGCTGGCCCAGATTAACCGTCCACTCCCGCTGGATCGCGATGTTGGTGGCCTCCTGCCATTGCAGTGCAAGCCCCAGCCGGGAATTGGAACAGATGATCTCCCGGATCGGTTCCACGGGAATTTGTGCAATCGTCACTGCGGTTACCGCATGCACGGTATGATCCGCGCGCCGCAATACTAGGTTGTGTAGGTCGAACACATCGCCTGCCAGCAACAGCGCCAGGATCTGCCGCCTTCCGTCCTCGAGATACCGGCAGCGCCAAGCCCATCCGTCGAGCATGATATTGATGAATTTGGCGTCGGCGCGTTCCGAAACAATATCGGTGCCCGCCGCGAACTCTCGGACGCGGTCGGTGCACAGGCGCGCAATCAAGTCGTTGTCCTGCTGGCTAAAATGGGTGAACCGTTCGAGCTTGAGCCTAAGGGCCTGGTTCATCGGGTCTCTTGTACTTTCGCTGATTGTCACGGCTGGTGCGTTCCGGGCAACCTTACACACGCACCGGTTCCTGAAAAGAAAGTCTTCGGGATCGCAGATATTGCTGTATATATAACGGGTTTTCCCCAGAACGACCCCCGCAAGGTTGTAAGCAAAGATCGATGGCTACGATTGAAGGAGGACGTCTGGCCGGGTGCCGCGTGCTTATTGTGGAGGATGAATACCTCCTCGCCAGCGACTTTGCACGGCTGCTCGCCAGCGAAGGGGCGGAGGCGGTTGGCCCCGCCGGCACGCTCGAAGAGGCGCTGCAGCTCATTCATGCCGCGGAACGCATCGACGCTGCGATCGTCGATCTGAACCTGCGTGAGGAATGGGCTGCCCCTGCGGCCGACGCTCTCGCCGAGCGCAATATTCCCTTTGTCCTCGCCACCGGCTATGGCGTTGAAAATGTTCCCGACCGGCTACAGCAAGCGCCGCGCTGGGAAAAGCCATTCGATCCGGCCGACCTGATCCAATTCCTGACCCGCTTCGTCTGACGCTGCGGGCATCCGAGCCCTCGCCAGGGCACGGCGGGCGCGGGCACACGGCTGCAAGGCCCAAGCCTTTCCGATTGGTGAGCCGCGCACGGGCTGCCCTCCCCTGTCTTCCCGCCTCCCGTCTTTTTAAGATTCCTGGCTGCTGAGGAACCTTCGCAGCGGCGGCGCGTTTAATGAGGGCGATCCTTCAGGAGAGGGCGCTTGGGGGTTCCTGCCACACCACCGGCAGGGCTCCCATCCTTTGCCAAGAAGATCTGTCGGCAAGGTGCTTAGGTCATGCCTCTGAGAACCCTGGATACCCTAGAGCTTTCCGGTCAGCGCGTTCTCGTGCGCGCTGACCTGAACGTGCCCCTGGCGAACGGCGGCGTTGCAGATGAAACGCGCATTCGGGCTGTAGTCGGAACCATCAATGACATACTCGAGAACGGCGGCGTTCCGGTCGTGCTCTCGCACCTTGGCCGGCCCAAAGGCGAACGCGACGAAAGCCTCTCCCAGCGGGTGCTGGCCGAGCCGCTTTCGAGGGCCCTGGGCGGCATCCGGGTCGAGTTCGGAGAGGACTGCATCGGCAAGCCGGCCGCTGAAGCCATCGAGCGCGTCCGCAAAGGCCAGCAACCGGCCGTCGCTCTGCTGGAAAATCTGCGGTTCCACGACGGCGAAAAGGAAAATGCCGATGCCTTCGCCGATGCGCTGGCCGAGCTGGGCGATGTCTACGTCAACGATGCCTTTTCCGCCGCGCACCGGGCGCACGCCTCCATTGTCGGCTTGGCGCAGCGCCTTCCCTCGGCAGCCGGCCGCCTGATGGAGCAGGAGATCAACGCGCTGATCACGGTCCTGCAGGAGCGCCGCCGGCCGTTCGTGGCGCTGTTCGGCGGGGCCAAGGTCGGCACGAAATTCGGCGCGCTGGCCGCGCTGGTAGAGAAAACGGATGTTGTCGGGCTCGGCGGCGGCATGGCCAACACGGTCCTTCACGCGCAGGGAACGGACGTTGGTGCCTCGCTGTACGAGGCCGACGAGGCCGACGCCGCGCGCGACCTCCTGCAACGGGCGGAAAAGGCCGGCTGCGAAGTGATCGTCCCGACCGACGCCGTCGCGGCGCCCAGCCTTGAGGAGCCGACCGCAAGCCGGATCGTCGTGCTCGACGAGTTGCCGCAGGATTGGATGATCTTGGATCTGGGACCGGCAAGCACCGCGGATATCGCGGACCGGATCGAGCGAGCCCGGACCGTCGTCTGGAACGGCCCGCTCGGGGCCGCCGAGAATCCGCATTTCGAAACCGCCACCCGCACCATCGCCGAGGCAATCGCCGAACGCTCCCGCCAGGGCGAGCTGACCAGCGTCGTCGGTGGGGGCGATACCGTGGCGGTTCTTGAGCGGATGGGCGTGCTCAACGGTTTCACGCACGTGTCACTCGCCGGCGGGGCCTTCCTCGAATGGCTCCAGGGAAAGGAGCTGCCCGGCGTCGCGGTGCTGCGTTCTGAAGGCTGAGCGGCCCAGCGCATCGCAGCCGACAGCTTCCGGCAGGGTTATGATCGAAACGCGAGAGGAGCAAGCAATGGCAACGAAAGTCGCGATCAACGGGCTCGGCAGGATCGGCCGGGCGACGCTGAAGATCGTTCACGAGTCTCCCGATCTGGAATTGGTCGCCGTGAACGATGTCGCCGATGCGGAAAACCTGGCCTACCTCCTGCAATACGACTCAGCCTATGGCCGCTACCGCGAGGAGGTATCGCACGACACGGATGCCCTGCTCGTTGGCAGCCAGCGCTATCGGGTTCTGAACGAGAAAGACCCGGAGAAACTGCCGTGGAAGGACATGGGCATTGATCTGGTGTTCGAATGCACCGGTGTTTTCACGCACAAGCCGGACCTCGAGAAACACCTTAAGGCCGGCGCCAAGCATGTGATCCTCTCCGCGCCGGCCAAGGGCGATGGCGTCCCGTTTGTCGTCCACGGTGTCAACCAGGCGGACAATGGCGCAAGGATTCTGTCGACCGCAAGCTGCACGACCAATTGCATCGCCCCGGTGGTGGAGGTGTTCGGTCGGCGGATCGGCATGCTCAAAGCGGTGATGACGACCGTGCACGCCTACACCTCCTCGCAAGGGATCGTGGACAGCCCGGCCAAGAAGTGGAGCCGGGGCCGTGCGGCGGCGGTCAACTTCGTGCCGACCAGCACTGGTGCGGCACAAGCCACGACCAAGGCGCTGCCTCAATACGAGGGCAAGTTTGACGGCATCGCAATCCGCGGGCCGGTTCCGGTGGGCTCGATCGCGGATGTGACGATCGTGGCGGAACGATCGACCAGTGTGGAAGAGGTGAACCAAGTCTTTGAAGAGGAGGCGGCGACCAACCGTTACGAGGGCATTCTCGGCGTCGTGAAGCAGCCCCTCGTTTCCTCCGACATTATCCAGGACCCGCGCGGCTCCATCGTGGATCTGACCATGACGCAAGTCGTCGATGGCGATTTGGTCAAGGTTCTCAGCTGGTACGACAACGAATGGGGCTACGCCGCCCAGATGGTCCGGGAAGGCAAGCGCGTCGCGGCGGCTTAGCGCCGGTCCGCAATGAATCGGGTTGAGCGGGCACTAGTGAGGTACGGATGCGATGGCACGAGTGAGCGGAAAAGTTGCGGTTGTTACGGGCGGTGCGCTGGGGATCGGCGCGGCAACCTGTGCCAGGCTGGCGCGCGAAGGGGCCACGGTCGCGGTGACGGACGTGCTGGAGCAAGAAGGGCGCAACCTTGCTGCCAGTATCGAGGCCGATGGCGGTACGGCCCGGTTCTGGCACCTGGATGTCAGCGACGAAGACGAGGTGGCGCGCGTTTTCGGGGAGATCGTGGACACCTTTGGCAAGCTCGACACACTGGTGAATAATGCAGGTATTGCCGGCACGAGCAAGCCGACCCACGAAATCACCGCCGAGGAATGGGACAAGGTGATGAATATCAATGTGCGCGGTGTCTTCTACTGCACCAAACACGCCATCCCGCACATGCGCCAGAACAAGGGCGGCAGCATCATCAACCTTTCGTCGATTTATGGGGTGATCAGCGCCCAGGACCTGCCACCTTACCATGCCTCCAAAGGCGCGGTCCGGCTGATGAGCAAGACGGACGCGCTCCTCTATGCGAAGGACGGGATCCGCGTGAACTCGGTTCATCCAGGCTTCATCTGGACACCCCTGGTGGAAGAGCTTGCCAGCCAGTCGCCCGAAGGGCCGGAGGCCTTCCGGCGCGCACTGGACGAGCGCCACCCCATCGGTCACGTGGGCGAGCCAGACGACATTGCCGCAGGAATCCTGTATCTTGCTTCGGATGACGCGAAATTTGTCACTGGCAGCGAATTGCTCATCGATGGCGGTTACACGGCGCAATAGGGGAGGGAGCAGCTTGGTGATCACAGGCCCTTGGGACGGCTTCCAACGGGAGTACCGGGCAAGGATGGTATGACGAGGGATCCGAAAAAAGGACGCCACGCACAGATGCGCGGGAACGGGATCGATCCAGAGGCGTTTGAGGCGGTCATTTTCGACCTGGACGGCGTCATCACGGAGACGGCTGATGCGCACGCCGCTGCCTGGAAGGAACTGTTCGACACCTATAACGAGGAGCGGGAGGAAAGGGGCGGCCAGCCCTTTCGCCCCTTCGACCTGGATCGGGATTACCCGAAGCACCTGGACGGGAAGCCGCGTTACGACGGCGTCCGCGATTTCCTGGCGTCCCGCGGCATCAAACTGCCGGAGGGCAGTCCAGACGATCCGCCGGATGCGGAAACCGTCTGCGGGTTGGGGAACCGCAAGAATCGCCATTTTCAGGAATGGCTGAAGGCCAACAAGGTCAAAACTTACGACGACGCCGTGCGTTTTATCAGCGTCCTGCGCGAGGCTGGCATCCGCACAGGCATTATTTCGTCCAGCAAGAACTGTGCGGCGGTGCTGCACAACGCGGGTGTTAGCGGCCTCTTCGACGTGAAAGTCGATGGCGTGGATATGGCTCGTCTCGGTCTCCCGGGAAAGCCGGACCCCACCATCTTTCATCAAGCCGCCGAACGGTTGGGGGTGCGGCCGGAAAAAGCAGCGGTGGTCGAAGATGCGATTTCTGGCGTGCAGGCCGGCGCCCGCGGCGGGTTCAGCCTAGTGATCGGTGTGGACCGGCATGGCGGCGCGGGAAATCCGGACGTGTCGCTGCAGGACCACGGCGCTGACCTGGTCGTCGGCGATCTATCGGAAATCGAAATATCGGGCCCTTTTTCTGGCGCCTTGGCGCGGCCAGTGAGCGAGGTACCGCCGGTCTGGCAAGAGGAAACCCGGATCAGAGACAGGATGAACGGGCGCCGGCCCGTCGTCTTCCTGGACTTTGATGGCACGTTGGCGCCGATCGTGG
>CAYYSC010000072.1:0-10770 GCA_964474065.1 uncultured Rhodospirillales bacterium
GTGCCGTTCCGGGCACTGAATGACCTGCCGCTGGGGATGACGGCGCATATCGTCTTCGGCCGGATCGATAGGGAGGCGCCTGCAACGCAGTCCGCCGCCGTGATTGCCGAAATCATTCGGGGCAGCATTGGTTTTGGCGGATTTCTGGTTTCGGACGATCTCTGCATGGCGGCGCTCGGCGGTTCCTTCCGGGAACGCGCAGAGATGTCTCTGGCTGCCGGCTGCGACGCGGTTTTGCACTGTAACGCCAATCTGGATGAGATGCGGGACGTGGCAGCTGCTGCGCACGAACTCTCTGGCGAGGCCTGGGAGCGCTGGCAGCGGATTGACCGGCCGCAGGCGATGGATTTCGACGGGGAGGAAGCAGCCGCGCGGCTCGCTTCTTTGCTCGTTTTGGTTTAAGGAACCCGAATGGGCGAGCTTTTTTACACTCTCTATCTGATCTCGATCTGGGCCATTCCCGTCCTGATCGCCATTACCTTTCACGAAGCGGCGCATGGATGGGCGGCCTGGAAGCTGGGGGACGATACCGCCTACCGGTTGAGACGGGTGACGTTCAACCCGGTCCGCCACATGGATCCGGTGGGGACGGTGATGATCCCCGGCATGCTGCTGTTCATGGGCGCGCCGTTCCTGTTCGGCTACGCCAAGCCGGTGCCCGTGTCCTTCAACCGGCTGCGGAATCCCCGGTTCGACATGGTGCTGGTCGCGGCAGCCGGCCCGGCTATCAACATTTTGCTGGCGTGCGCGTCGGCGCTCATGATCAATTTACTGCCCGTGATCCCCGGGTCTGCCCAGCATTGGTTCGCATCGGTGATCGACAAATCCATCCTCATCAATCTGGTGCTTGCCACCTTCAACATGATCCCGATCCCGCCGCTGGACGGCGGGCGCATCGCCGTGGGGCTCTTGCCGGACCATCTGGCCCGCCGTTTGGCGGAGGTAGAGCCCTACGGTTTCTTCCTCGTGCTTGGGCTGCTGTTCCTGGTGCCGTTGCTCGGCCAGGAATTCGCCGTGGACCTGAACTTCATCTGGCATGCGATCGAGTTCGTCGTCGGCACGCTTCGCCATGCGATCCTGACTCTGTTCGCATGATGAGGGACGGAGAGCCTTCCGAGGAAGAGTTGGTGCTCGACTTGGACGGCTACGAGGGGCCGATTGATCTGCTGTTGAGCCTGGCGCGGGAGCGGAAGGTTGACCTGGCGGCCATTTCCGTTTCCGCGCTGGCGGATCAATACTTGGCCTTCATTGCCGAGGCAAAGGAAGCGCGGCTAGAAGTGGCTGCGGAATACCTCGTGATGGCGGCTTGGCTGGCCTACCTGAAGTCGCGTTTGCTGTTGCCCCGGGATGAGCCGCTTGGCGATGCGCCGACTGCGGCGCAGATGGCGGATGCCCTTGCGGAGCAAATGCGGCGGCTCGAGGCAATGCAGCAGGCCGCACGCGACTTGATGGCTCTGCCGCGCCTTGGCCGGGAGTGGCTGCGCCGCGGCCGGCCCGAGGGCTTGCCCACTCATCGCGACATCGTCTGGCGGCCTGATCTTGTCAGCCTTCTCAAAGCCTATGGCTCTATCGCTGCCAAGAGGACGCCGCCCCCGGTGTTGACCGTCGACCCTGGCTTGCTGACTTCCGTCGAAGAAGCGCTGGCCCGGCTGGAGAGCGTGGTTGGCAGCCTGCCCGTCTGGCAGGATCTGTCGGACTTCCTACCGCCGGGACTGAAACCCGGTGTTCAGCAGCGATCCGCCCTGGCTGCAACCTTTGTGGCCGGGCTGGAACTCGCCAAGGCGGGGCGCGTCCGTCTGCACCAGGAGGAGACCTACGGTCGATTGTTTCTGGTTCCGCGGACTGACTCCGGTGACGCGGGTCCTTACCTAAGGGAAGAGGAGACGGACGGTGGATGATTTCCTCGAAGCCGTGCGCCTGACCGAAGCGCTGCTGTTCGCTGCAGAGGAGCCGGTAACGGAAGTGGAGATCGAGAAACGGTTGCCCGGCAGCGTGAAAGCCGCGGTCGTGCTGGAGCGGCTGCAACTCGATTATGCCGGCCGCGGCGTGGGGCCGGTTCAGGTTGGTGGCCGCTGGATATTCCGCACCGCGCCGGACCTCGGTCCTGCGCTCGCCTTGACCAAAAAGGAAGAGCGCAGGCTCTCCCGCGCGATGGAGGAGACCCTCGCGATCGTCGCCTACCACCAGCCGGTCACCCGGCCGGAAATCGAGGCGTTAAGGGGTGTGTCGCTCGGCCGCGGCACGCTGGATGCGTTGCTGGATACGGGTTGGATCCGGCCTGGTCCGCGCAAGGAGGTGCCAGGCCGGCCGCTTACTTGGCAAACAACTCCCGCCTTTCTGGAGGCGTTCGGCCTTGGGAAGCTTGAGGATTTGCCGAGCTTGGACGATCTCCGTCATGCCGGCATGCTGGACCCGGCCCCGATGCTGGGAGTGGCCGCAGGGGGCGATGGCTCCGACAAAAATTCTGGTGCGGCAGAAGATACCTAGGCTACCATTTTGCCTGCATGCTATTGAGATTGAGAATGGTTTTCATTAGGTTTAGAAATATCCGGTAACACCCGAGCAGACGTAAGCAGGATAGGAGCCGCCCGTCAGGATGGCGCTGACCAAAGCGAAACCCGCACAACACCGTGAAAGCCGTTATCGTGAAAGCCTTGCGATGCCGGCGGTAGAACTGCAGCAGGTAAGCCTTGCCTACCCAAGCCCGCGGGCGAAATGTCTTGCGGGCGTTCACGGCATCGATCTTTCCGTCACTCCGGGTGAGATCGTCGCCCTGCTCGGACCGTCCGGCTGCGGCAAAACCACGACGTTGCGGCTGATTGCCGGTCTGGAACGCCCTGATTCCGGCATGGTAACGCTTCGCGGCCAAGTGGTGAGTGGGGACAGCCGGTTCGTCCCTGCCGAACGCCGCCAGATCGGCTTTATGTTTCAGGATTTCGCTCTGTTCCCGCACCTAACGGTGATTGAGAACGTTGCGTTCGGCTTGAAGCGGCTGGGGAGCGGCGCCCGCCGGGCACGAGCCCTTGAGGCGCTCGGCGAGGTCGGCTTGGCTGACCGGGCGAACGATTATCCCGACCGCCTCTCCGGTGGTCAAAAGCAGCGCGTCGCCCTGGCACGGGCGCTGGCGCCGGGGCCTAGCGTGGTGTTGCTGGATGAACCTTTCTCGGGCCTCGATGCCGGATTGCGTCATTCGCTGCGCGCCGACACGGTGCAGGTGCTGCGCCGGGCAGGTTGCACGGTCATTCTTGTCACGCATGACGCCGAAGAAGCGATGTTTATGGCCGACCGGATCGCTTTGATGCGGGACGGCGAGATTGAGCAGATCGGTACGCCCACCGAACTATACAGCAAGCCTGCGACCGCCTTTGCCGCTGCGTTCTTCGGCGAGGTGAACCGTTTCCATGCGGTAGTGCAGAATGGAGAATGCTGGACGCCCGCGGGGATGATTGAAACCCCCGATCTGCCGTGCGGTACGCCGGTGGAGATTGTGGTGCGCCCGGAACAGATCCATATTGAATCGGGTCCGGCTACTTGTGGCCGCTGCAATGCGGGGTCTGTCGCACTGCGCCGGTCGCTTGGGCGGTCTACGCTTTACCAGGTCAGCGTCGACGGCGGCGGGGTGCAGTTAACTGCACGCACCCCGCAGCAGGAAGCACTTGCGGAAGGCGATGAGGTGAACGTTTCAATCTCCCCCGGCGGAGCGATGATTTTCGAACCCAGGGCATAGATTGGTCATTCGTCCGCGTTGCTCCCCTTGCGGCTTTCTGCGATAAGGCCGTCGCAGAGAACCTGTCGTCCGAAAGCCTGAAGGAGCGATCCCATGGGGATCAGCATTTGGCAAATTCTGATCGTCGTCTTGATTGTCGTCGTGCTGTTCGGTGCCGGCCGGATTCCGCGGCTGATGGGCGATATGGCCAAAGGCATCAAGAGCTTTAAAGCTGGTATGCGGGAAGACGATAGCGGCGATGAGTCCGAAGGCGGCAAGCCCGCTGGCCAAGTCGAGAACCGCACCGGCCATGCGTCCACGGAGCATCGCGCGACGGCGGATAGCAAGGACAAGGCGCAGACCTGACTGCGGACACTGCGCATAAGGGCGCATCCGAAATGCTGGATCTGGGCTGGACCGAACTGCTGTTGATCGGCGTGGTAGCGCTGATCGTTATCGGCCCGCGCGACTTGCCGGGCGCGCTTCATAGCTTTGGCAAGTTCGTGGGGCGCCTGCGCGCGATGGCACGGGAGTTTCAGAGCGGGATCGACGATATCGCTCACCAGCAGGATTTGCGCGAACTGCAACAAAGCATGCAGCAAGTTTCCTCCCCTAAGCGGGCGATGGAAAACTACATCGAGAATCTGGACAAAACCGAGGAACGGAAGCCGGATCCAGCCACGATTGCTGCTCCCGATGCGGAACGCAGCGACAGTGGCTCGGCTGTGGATCCGGCGGACGAGGGAGGCAAACCGAGCAGCGCCGAGAACGTCAACGAGACCCGTTCGGAGGAGCCGGCCCCGGCTGACCGGGCAGGGACGACGGCCAGGTCATGACTGCGCACATGCCCCGCGAGGAAGAAGAAGCCCTTCACGAGTCGACCCGGGCGCCGTTAATCGATCATCTGATCGAACTGCGGCAGCGTCTGCTTTATTCCCTGGTCGCGTTGGTCGTGACATTCCTCTGCACCTATTATTTCGCGGAGGAGATTTTCGGCTTTCTGGTAGAGCCGCTTGCAACCCAGTTCGAAGGCCAAGAAGGCCGCCGAATGATTTACACCAGCCTGACCGAGACTTTCTTCACTTACATCAAGGTCGCGTTCTTTGCGGCTCTGTTCATTTCTTTTCCTATCATTGCAAATCAGCTCTACAAGTTCATGGCACCGGGGCTGTATTCGACCGAAAAGAGGGCTTTTCTGCCTTATTTGGTCGCCTCGCCGGTCCTGTTTTTCCTGGGCGGCGCGATGGTCTACTATGCCATCTTTCCGCTTGCCTGGAGCTTCTTTCTCTCTTTCGAAACAGCCGGGGCCGCAGGCGGCCTGCCGATTCAGCTCGAAGCCAAGGTCGGCGAGTATCTGAGCCTCGTCATGAAGCTGATCTTCGCCTTCGGCCTGTTCTTTCAGATGCCGGTGGCGTTGACGCTGTGCGCCCGTGCAGGCTTGGTCAGTGCGGCAACCCTGGCCAAGCGGCGGAAGTACGCGGTCGTGATCCTGTTTGCGCTGGCCGCGATTCTGACCCCGCCGGATGTGATCAGCCAGCTCGGCCTCGCCCTGCCCGGATTGGTGCTGTACGAGATTTCAATCTACTTGGCCCGCATGGTGGAACGCCAGCGCGCGGAGCGTGAGGCCGAGTATGAGAATGAATAAACGGAGTTAGACCGACTGATGTTGGACCTGCGCTGGATCCGTTCGGAACCAGAGGCGTTTGATCGCGCGCTCGAACGGCGGGGGATGGAACCGGCTTCCGTCCAGCTATTGGCCTTGGACGAGCGCCGCCGCGCGGCGCAAACAGCCTTCCAGGAAGTGCAGTCACGCCGCAAGGAATTGTCGAAGGCCATCGGCAATGCGAAGAGCAAGGGTGAAGACGCCGCCGATCTGATGGCGGAGGTCGAAAGCCTAAAAGACAAGGCTGCCGCGGCCGAAATGGACGAGAAGGCGGCGGCAGACGAGATCGATGCAATGCTCGCAGGTTTTCCGAATGTGCTGGCGGAAGATGTGCCGGACGGTCCGGACGAAGGCGCCAACGTGGAGTTGCGCCGGGTCGGCGAACCGCGCGCTTTCGACTTCAAGCCCAGGGACCACGTAGCCCTCGGCCAAGGGCTGGGTGGCATGGATTTCGAGCGGGCGGCCAAGCTGTCCGGTGCACGGTTCGTGGTGCTCCAGCGGGAAGTCGCCCGCCTGCATCGGGCGCTCGCGGACTTCATGCTGGACCTGCACACGGAGGAATTCGGCTACACGGAGACGATCCCGCCGGTCCTGGTGCGCGACTCGGCCATGTTCGGCACTGGCCAATTGCCGAAGTTTGCTGAAGACAGTTTCCGCACTACCGACGATTTCTGGCTGGTCCCGACGGCCGAAGTGTCCCTCACCAATCTGGTGGCGGAGGAAATCCTGCCAGAAACGGCCCTGCCCGTCCGGGTAACAGCGCATACCCCTTGCTTCCGTTCGGAGGCCGGTTCCGCCGGCCGGGATACGCGCGGCATGATCCGTCAGCACCAGTTCGAGAAGGTGGAACTGGTTTCCATCACCACGCCGGACCAGTCCGCGGACGAGCACGAGCGCATGACATCCTGCGCGGAGGAGGTGCTGAAGCGCCTGGAACTTCCCTATCGCGTGATGGTGCTGGCTTCGGGCGACACCGGCTTCGGCGCCCGCAAGACCTACGATCTCGAGGTTTGGTTGCCAGGGCAGAATGCCTACCGAGAGATCAGTTCCTGTTCGAATTGCGGCGATTTTCAGGCCCGGCGCATGAATGCGCGTTTCAGGCCGAAAGAGGGGAAGGGGACCGCCTTCGTCCATACCCTGAACGGGTCCGGCCTGGCGGTGGGACGCACGCTGATCGCGCTGCTGGAGAACTACCAGAACGCGGATGGCTCGATCACCGTGCCGGAAACGCTCCGGCCGTACATGAGGGGAAAGGAGAGAATCGGTGGGGGCAATTGACCTCGCGAGTGCGCGCGTCCTGCTGACAAACGACGATGGCATCGACGCGCCGGGCATCGAGTTGTTGGAGAAACTGGTTGCGCCGTTGGTTCGGGAATTGTGGGTGATCGCGCCGCGGTACGAGCAGAGCGCCACCAGCCATGCCCTCACCATCCAGACGCCGCTGCGCGTACACCACTTCGGGGAACGCCGGAAGGCGATCAACGGCACGCCGACGGATGCCGTGTTGTTGGCCCTCCGGCACGTCATGCCCGAGCAGCCCGATCTGGTGATTTCCGGCGTCAACCGCGGGGGGAATATCGGTGGCGACGTTCTCTATTCCGGCACCGTCGGGGCCGCCATGGAGGCGGCGCTTCTCGGCGTTCCCGCCATAGCCTTTTCGCAAAACCGGCTGCCGCGCCATGAGGTTCGCTGGCAGACGGCGGAAGCCCACCTTGTGCCTGTCCTTCAGCAGATACTGGCTGCGGATTGGCCGACCGATGTCGTCATCAACGTGAATTTTCCCGATGTCGAGCCAGAGAGTGTGACGGGGGTGAAGGCCGTGCCCCAGGGACGGCGGAAACCGGGCGGCAGCCTGGTGGAAGGCAAGGATCCCCGCGGCGATTCCTACATCTGGGTTTCGACGGAGAAGGAGCAGGCCTATACCACGCCGGGCACGGACGAGGATCTGATCGAGGAAGGTTGGATTACGGTGACGCCCTTGGGTGTAGACTTGACCTGTCATAAAACCCTGCCGGCGATCGAGGCGCTCTGGTCGTGAAATCCGATCGCTGTTCAACCAGGGAATCGTGTTAAGGGTCAGTCAAATACGGCTAGTATACTTGGCGCTTGTCGTCGACCCGAACGAAAAAGGGCGGACCATGTCTTCGCTGCGTGTCATGGCGAGATTGGCGTGTTTGGCGGCATGCTTGGCGCTGGTGGGCTGCGGCTTTGCCCGGTTCCCGCACCAACAAAACGCAGCGTTGTCTGCTGCAAGCGGATCATGCGAACGCCAGACTGGAACGCCCGGCGAAGTCCGCGTGTGCCCGGGTGACACGTTGATCGGCCTTTCCCGGCAACTGGACGTAACCGTGATGGGGTTGATGCGGGAGAACGGCCTTGCCTCGGATCGGATCTTTGTGGGCCAGACGTTGCGCGTTCCTCCCGAGTCCGTGCATGTGGTCCAGCCGGGTGACGGGCTCTTGGCCATCGCCAGAGAATACTCTGTTCCCGTTAGCAGCGTGATCGCTGCGAATGACTTGCGCCGTCCCTATGTCATCTTTCCGGAACAGCGCCTCGCGATTCCGCGGGGAGGCGAGTTGGTCGCCGCATCGGCTTCTGCGGGCCGTCCGGAAGCCGCCTCGCGCAATCGGCAGGACCTCCCTCAAAGTCAGCCGGTCACCACTGCGCCGGCATCCGGGACGGTAGTCATCGGCAGCGGTGTCCCGCAGGCTGAAACCGACTGGAATACCGGCGACGTTTCCTCGCCGCGAGGCGAAACGGCGTCTTCCGGGGAACAGCCCGGACAAACGCATGGCGCGGAACCAATCCCGACGGTAGACCCGGCAGAAAGTCCAGCGCAAGCAGGTAGCGAGCCGGCGGGCGAGGCGCCAGGACCTATTCCCCGCGCACGGGTTCGGGAGCCGGAGTCGAGGACCGTCGCGTCCGCAGCTTCGCCGACTAGGCCTGCGGCCGCAGCGCCGAAAAGTGCGCCCGCGCCGGCGAAAGCAGCCTTCCTTTTGCCGGTGCAAGGCCGGATCGTTTCCGAGTTCGGCCCGAAATCCGGCGGACTGCACAACGACGGCATCAACATCGCCGCGCCGAGAGGCACGCCAATCGTGGCGACGGCGGATGGGGAGATTGCGTATGCCGGCGACGGCCTGCCTGGCTTTGGCAATTTGATCCTGATTCGCCACGAGGATGGTTGGACCAGCGCCTATGCGCACGCTGACACCATGGCGGTGAAGCGTGGCGACAAGGTCAAACGTGGCGACGTGATAGGGCAGGTCGGGAACACCGGCAGCGTGACCGACCCCCAGCTCCACTTCGAGTTGCGTAAGCATGACCGCGCCGTCGATCCCAAACCGCTACTAGGCACCTGAGCGGGCGGACAGATCGACGGCGCTGCTAGTAGCGGGCCGGCGGATCGCTCGCGGGGAACGACTCATCAGAGGCTTCATCCTCCTTCGTCCAGCCTTCGTGCGGCGGATTTTCCATCGTTTCCGGACCTGCCGGGCGGACATAATCCTGCTCCGGATCATGGCCTCTGCCGCCATAAGGGCCTTTGTTCTGCAGGGGACCGGACAAGCCTTTTCCGCAAAGCCGCGCCGCAACAAGAAAGCCGGTTGCCGCTGCTGCGCCGGCCAAGGCAACCGGAGCCAGCGCCAACTTGGCGAGCCTATCAGCAAACATCGATCGTCTCCCTTTCTATTAACGGGTTCAACCTATCATGTAGGATGCGGTTCCCGTGGGTGCGACGGAAGAAAGGGCATGTCTGGAACAGGACCGCTCCCCGCGATACTAATGGGCAGGAGCCGGATCGTCGAAGACACCGGCCAGGAAATAATCACTCGAAAGCCCGCCCATGCCGCTGCATCCCCCCGAACTACTGATCGAACTCGCGAGTTATGACACCCCCACCATTTGCAATGCGTTGGAGGTGCTGGACCCTTCGTTCACGCTTTACAGCTACACCAAAGGCTATCTGATGTGTTCGCATCCAGCCCGGATGCCCCGCGTTGGCTATGCCCGTACGGCCGCTATCCGCACGACGCGCCCGCACGGGGAGGACGCGGCCACGCTGAAGGCGCGCCGGCTTGCCTATTTCGACTACGTGAACGAGGGAACCGGCCCGAAAATCTGCGTCCATCAGGACTTGGACGGCGAAGCGGGCATCGCGGCCTGTTGGGGCGACGTGATGGCGAACATTCACTACGGCATGGATTGTGTGGGCGTGCTGACGAATGGTGCCATCCGCGACATTCCTGGTATGCCGGAGGGAATTATGATGCTGGCACGCGGCGAGAAGCCGAGCCACGGCGAACTGCACACGATCAGCTTTGGCGAGACGGTGCAGATCGACGGGCTGATGGTGCGGGATGGGGATCTCGTACACATGGACCGCAACGGCGCCGCCGTCATCCCGCACGGACTGGCGGCTGACCTGCCTGGAGCCGTCGCTCAAGTGCAGGGCAAGGAATCCGCGTTAATCGAGTTGGCCCGGCAACGGCCGTTCGACTATGCCGCGATCCGGAAGCTGATGGGCGGATGAGCCGGCACCCGTTCGACCTGAGCGGCATGACCGCGTTCGTGGCCGGCGCGGGCAGGGGCCTTGGCCGCGGCTGTGCGCTGGCTTTGGCCGAGGCGGGCGCGAAGGTGATCTGCGCCGCCCGGACAGAAAGCGAGTTGGTGGATCTCGCCGAGGAAATCCGTGCGGCAGGCGGCCAGGCCAGCGTCTCCGTTTTGGACGTAACCGACCGCACGGCCACACGCCAAGCCATCGCCGACCTGCCACGCTTGGACATTCTGGTGGCGAACGCCGGCAGCAACCGGCCGAAGCCCTATCTGGAAGTGCCGGACGAGGACCTGGATTTCCTGCTGGATCTGAACCTGGCCAGCATGTTCGTCCTTGGCCAGGCGGCGGCGCAGAAGATGCTGGCCCAGGGCACGGGCGGCTCCATCATCCACATGACCAGTCAGATGGGCCGTGTCGGCGGCATGAACCGCTCGGTGTACTGTGCCACCAAATGGGGGCTGGAGGGATTGGTGCGGGCGTCTGCCATCGAGTTGGCGCCGCACGGCATCCGCGTGAACGCGGTCGCACCCACGTTCGTCGATACGCCGCTGACCAAGCCCTTCTTCGAAGACCCGGCCTTTCGGCAATGGGTGATGGAGCGGTTGCCCATCCAGCGACTGGCGACGGTTGAAGAAGTTGCGGCGGCGGTCGTTTACCTAGCCTCGCCCGCCACAGCGAGCGTCACCGGCACCAGCCTGGCGGTGGACGGTGGCTGGACGGCGCAGTAACGGGCGCTATCATCGGGTAACAAAGAAAACCCCAGGGAAAAGCGCCTCTCATGACCGATTTCGACTACATTATCGTCGGCGGCGGCTCCGCCGGCTCCGTGCTCGCAAACCGGCTTTCGGC
>CAYYSC010000073.1:0-10711 GCA_964474065.1 uncultured Rhodospirillales bacterium
CTACGGCATGGCCCTGGCAATGCGCGCCGACCCGAGTAACGCCTCTCTTGCTGCGGCGTACGACACGCTTTACGCCACCCGGCCCACGGCGGTGAACCTCCGCTGGGCGCTGGATGATCTGCGCCAGCGGCTGGCGGTCCTTCCCGCCGCCGAACGAGCCGCCGCGGCCTGGAAGCGCGCGGCCCGCATCTGTGACGAGGATGTGGCGATCTGTGAGGCAATCGGCGATCGCGGCCTGGAACTGATCCGGGAAACGGCAGCCAAGAAACCGGGGGAGACGGTTAACATTCTCACCCATTGTAACGCCGGGTGGGTCGCGACGGTGGATTGGGGCACGGCGCTTGCCCCGATCTACAAGGCATACGATGCTGGGATTCCGGTTCACGTTTGGGTGGACGAAACCCGGCCCCGCAATCAGGGCGCCTCCCTCACCGCGTGGGAGCTGGGAAAGCACGGCGTGCCGCACACGCTGATCGTCGACAACGCGGGTGGGCACTACATGCAACGCGGCCGGGTGGACCTGTGCATTGTCGGCACCGACCGAACTACCGCCAATGGCGACGTCTGCAACAAAATCGGCACCTACCTCAAAGCGCTGTCGGCCCACGACAATGGTGTGCCGTTCTATGTGGCGCTGCCGAGCCCGACCATTGACTGGACGCTCTCGGACGGGTTCGCTATCCCGATTGAGGAGCGCGTGGAAAGCGAGGTAACGACCATGTGGGGCAAGACGGCTACGGGCGAACTGACTGCCGTCCGCATCGCACCAGAGACCACAGCCGGCGGCAATCCGGCCTTCGACGTAACGCCGGCCCGCCTGGTAACGGCGCTGATTACCGAGCGCGGCGTCTGCGCCGCCTCCCGGGAAGGCTTGGCCGGTCTGTTCCCGGAGCAGACTGCCGCATGACCGAGGGAGAATTGCGCCAGGCCGTCGTCGACACGGTCCGCCGGATGAACACCCTCGGCATCAATCAGGGTACGGCCGGGAATGCAAGCATACGCTTCAAGGACGGGATGCTGATCACCCCTTCGGCCATGTCTTATGAGGCGATGACAGGCTCGGACATCGTCTGGATGCGCCTGTCCGATGGGAAGATTAAAGCGCGTGGGAACTTACAGCCGTCCAGCGAATGGCGGTTTCACCGGGATATCCTGGCGGCCCGGGATGATGTGGATGCCGTGGTGCACACGCACGGCCGGGCGGCGGCGACTCTCTCCTGCCTGCACCAGGACATCCCCGCGTTTCATTACATGGTGGCAGTGGCGGGCGGCGATAGCATCCGTTGCGCGCCCTACGCCTTGTTCGGAACCCAGGAATTATCGGATAACGCGGTGGCGGCACTCCGGGAACGGAAGGCATGCCTTCTAGCCAATCACGGCCTGATCGCCTGTGATAGCTCCCTGGACAAGGCGCTGGCCCTGGCGCTGGAAGTGGAAACGCTGGCCGAGATGTACTGGCGGTGTCTGCAGGTAACGCGGCCCGCCATTCTGTCCAAAGGGCAGATGGCCGAAGTGCTGAAGAAGTTCCAGACCTACGGGCAGCCCCGGTAAGGGAACGCAGCCGCGCCGACCGCGTTTAACGACGAACACAGCAGGACGACCGTCCAGGTTTATTCGCTGTAGCGCGCTTTCACCTCGGCAAGTTTCGCCTCGATCTCCGCTTCTGTCAGGTAGCCGAGATTGATCAGGTTCTTGCGCAGCGCCAGCAGCCAGCGATCATAATAGTAGATCGTGTCGTAAATCGCCTCATCCAGTTCCTCCTGCGCGCGGCGGGAGGTATCCGAGGTCAGACGGTCATCGACCTGGCGCAAAAGCATGCTCATGGCGTCGATGCGCTTGTCTTTCAGTGTCAGTTCGGGCTCGTCCCGGACCACGGGACCGACATCGTCCAAGCCGCCCAGATCGGCCACCGTCCGCTCGACAGGCGCGGAGCGGTCCGGGGTCAGGGGCTTGCGGGGTGTATTATCGCTCATAGGGCGAGAGCTTAGCAGGAAGCATCCGCGGCAGGAAGTCGGCCAGCGCATCTTCCGCCGCTGCAGCCAGCGCTTTTTCGACGCCCGGCGCGGCGACCAGGGCGGCATTGCCATTGCGTATCGCGTCGCCCTCCAGAAACTCGCTGACATGGCAGCCCGCCTCGCGCGCAATGACCATGCCAGCCAGCACGTCCCAGGGCCACAGATGCCCTTCGCAGAAACCATCCACTTCACCGCTTGCGGTCATGGCGATGCCAAGGGCGCCGGAGCCGATCACCCGGAACTGCACGCCGCGCTCCCGGAGCCCCCCCATGACAGCGCCGAACATCGCCATCGTCTGGCGCGGCGACTGCCCCAGATCGACCAGTGCCTGGGTCGGTTCGACCGGCTTCCGCCACAGCGGCTTGCCGTTCCGGGTGGCGCCCTGGTCTTTCTCCGCCGAGTAGAACCAGTTTAGTGTCGGTGCGAAAATTGCTCCAAATCGCGGCTCGCCCCCTTCCAGCAGCGCCACGGAAACGCACCAATGCGGCAGGCCCCGGATATAGTTGGTCGTGCCGTCGATGGGGTCCACGACCCAAAGCAGTTCCGCCTGGCGCGCCCCGCCGCCCTCCTCTCCCAGGAATTCCGAGCCAGGCAGCAGGTCGGTCAGCTTCGACCGGAGGAGATCTTCCACGGCGCGGTCGGCCTGCGTGACGAAGTCCTGCCGCGCCTTGGCCTCGACAGCGAGGCCTTTGGCCCGTTCGGCCAGGGCCAGCGCCCCCGCGTCCCGCACAATGGCGGTGATGGCATCGGTGGGGAGGGTCAGGGCCATGGCAGGGCCTTCTCGCTAGGTGAGATCGGGCGTTGACGCATGGCGCCGGAACGGCTGCACTTAGCGCCGCTCCTATCTACGCCGCCGACAAAGGATTCCACCATGGCGCCCAATGACCTAGTCAAGCTCTCCGCGGTCGAGCTTCGCCGCCGCATCGGTACGAAGGAAATCTCGCCGGTCGAGCTGCTGGACGCCTGTATCGCCCAGATCGAGACCTACAATCCCGGCGTCAACTGCATCTGCGCAACGGACTTCGACCGCGCCAGGGATCAGGCAAAGCGCGACGAGGCAGCGGTGATGGCAGGAGAGGAACTCGGGCTCCTGCACGGCCTGCCCTGCGGCGTCAAGGACCTGAACGCAACGGCGGGTCTGCTGACCACACACGGGTCACCCCTGCACAAGAACGACGTGCCGGCCGCCGACGAGTTCATGGTGGGACAGGTGCGGGCAGCCGGCGCCAATCTGTTCTGCAAGACGAACACGCCCGAATTCGGCGCGGGCTCCAACACCCGGAACCCGGTCTGGGGCGCAACCGGCAACCCGTTCGATCCGATGAAGACAGCAGGCGGCTCCTCCGGCGGCTCGGCCGCCGCGCTGGCTTGCGACATGATGCCGATCGCGACGGGGTCGGACACCGGCGGCTCGCTGCGCAACCCGGCGGCCTGGTGCGGCGTGGTCGGCTTCCGCACGACGCCCGGCACCGTGCCCAACAACAAACCTCCGTTCGGCTGGTCGCCGCTCTCCGTGCAGGGCCCGATGGGCCGAACGGTGGAGGATACCGCTCTGCTCCTCGCCGCGCAGGTCGGAGAGACGGGTGCCGACCCGCTCTCCCGCGGCCTGTATCCGGAGGAGATGCTGCATCTGGAACGGGTCGATCTGGGTTCGCTCCGGGTGGCGTTCAGCCCGGATCAGGGGTTCGCGCCCGTCGATGACCGCTACCGGCCCGTGTTCGACGAGAAAATGGCTGCGATCAAAGGCTTCTTCCGGTCGGCGGAGGAAGCGACGCCCGATCCGGGCGGGCTGGATCGCGCCTTCGACATTATCCGGGCGCTCAGCTACGCCCAGCGCTACAAGGCGCAGTACGACGCCGACCCGACGAAGCTCGGCCCGAATGTTCGGGCAAACTACGAACTCAGCACGAGCTACTCGCTGGCCGACGTCGCCTGGGCGCATGCGGAACATACGGCGCACTATCGCCGCTACGCCGAATTCTTCGAGGAGTTCGACCTGTTCGTGACGCTGATTACCAGCATGTCGCCGTTCCCGTGGGAGATGCTGGCGCCGATGGAGATGAACGGCCAGAAATTCGACAAGTACTACACCTGGATGGGCGTCGCCTACGGCGTCACCATGAGCGCGCATCCGGCGATCAGCCTGCCGTGCGGTGTCGATCAGCACGGCATGCCGTTCGGCCTGCAGATTGTCGGCCGCTACGGCGCGGACGAGGAACTGCTGGCGGCGGCCTGGGCGCTGGAGCAGGCAATGGCCGCAAACCCGGCGACGGCCCGTCCAGTTCCCGACTTCGGCAAGCTGAGGGAGCCCGTTGCCGCGCTGAAGTCCATCGTCACCGACCCGCCGTCCGTGTAATGGCCCACGGCGCCCTGCCCTTTGCCGAAACGGTCCGGCTCGACCGGCCGGCCTATGTGGACCCGACCGTGCGGATGTTCGGCGACATTGCCGCCGGCGAGGGCTGCAGCTTCTGGCCCTATGCCGTGATCCGGTCGGAGGCGCGGGGGGTCCGCATCGGCCGCTTCTGCAACATCCAGGATCACGCCATGATTCATGTCGGCGCGACCGGCCCCACCGTGATCGGCGACTACTGCTCGATCACGCACCGGGCTGTCGTGCACGGCGCAGAGATCGGCGACCATACGCTGGTCGGCATCGGAGCCGTGCTGATGGACGGCGTGAAGGTCGGAAGCAACTGCGTCATCGCCGGCGGGGCCTTCCTGGCGGAGGGCACGGAAATTCCGGACAACTCGGTTGTGATGGGCCTGCCGGGCAAGGTCGTCGCGGCACGCGACAACTTCCGACAGTGCCGCCGCAACGCCCTCATCTATTACGAAAATGCGTTGGGGTATGCCGCGGGGCGCCACGATGTCTGGAGCGACGAAGCGCTCATGGCGAGGGTGATGGCCGAGGTGGAGGAGGCGGCAGCGCAACGCGGTTAAGAAGAGCGACGACCGTTGCAGATCTCTCTTTGCGGCTTTGCCTGGGGCCGCCCAGACCAGCCGCAGCGAGCCGGGTTGCCCAGCAGTTGCGCCGACGGCATGACGTATCCGTCCTTGCGTAGGCGATGGGCTCCGGAATCTCTCACTGGCCGGGCGTCACCCCGGGAAAGAACCGCAACGCATACACCATCTGGTTCAGCGCCGGCCACGAAATCCCGATCGATACCAGATGGAACTGGAACGTCCGCGCATCTCCCCGACCGAAACGGACCGGAGAGCGGCCGAAAAACCGTCCGAACATCGCCACCGCATGGAGACAGGATCGCTGCGTGGCCAGCGAGAGATTGCGCACCGTCATGTCTTCGATCATGCGCCCGCGCAACGGATGCATGGGTGGAGCCTGGGCAGTCATGGGAAATCTCCTGATCAAGGGATGAGCGTCAACACGCAAAACCCTTCCATCAGAAGGCCAAACCCGCCGGCCACGCCGCTCCAATCCCGCGTCAGCGGGTTCGTTCAATCCCCTCTCAAACGCGCTCTTAGGCAAATTTATGAGTAGAACACGCGTCGCGCGAGTGTCAGGAAGATGGGCCAGGCCGGGGTCTCGGAATCCGGAGCAGGGTCTGCTGCCACAAAGAGCTTGCGAATCAGCGAGTGCTTGATCGCGACTGGCAAGACATCGAATTCCAACCAGATTGCTCCATCCTCAAGGTGCTTGTGTACCCGCGCGCCGATAGATCTGTCAAAACCCACGATTGCCAGTTTGCACGAAGCCCCCGGCTCTTCCAAATTCGGACCGCGTATCAGCGCACCTGTCATTGACAGGGCTTCAATCTTGACGGGGATTCCGCCATCCCCGCATTGAAACAGGGCGGGCTCGTCGGTCGCGAACCAGGGCTCACGGTTGTCCGGTATTGGCTCGCCACAGGCGCGGATCGCAATTGCCAGCACGGTCAGATTGAGTGCTGTCCAGAACAGCAAAGCGCCAATCTCCGGTGCGTGCATCGCGAGCGGCTGACCGCTCGTCATACGCCAGATCATCCCGCCGGAAAGAAAGACAAACATACCGCCAAGCACGGCCGCGGTCGGCCGGTTAAGGCCGTCGCTCGTTGCGGCGCTCCCCTTGTCGGTGACGGGTAAGATTTTGATGAGCGACCGCCCGAAGGGCTTCGCAAGCGTTGTCAGTGCCGTCGGCAGCAGGCGCACGGCCGTGTAGAGTTGGACTGCTTGCGATATCAGTGGCAGCCAGTGCCGCTTGGTGACCCAACTCAAGTAGATGACGATGCTCAGAAACAGGAGCAGCGGCGTGCCCAACGCCTCCCACGCGCCAATTGGCGGGAAGACCCGCCATTCGCTAAGCCACACCACCCCAGGAGCAAGGCAGAAAACAATAGGATAAATCGAGCCGAGGACCCAGTCTTCCTGCAGGAACAGCATCCGCTGCATCGGACGCAGCCCATGTCCGAATGGCCCGAACGACGTGTAGCAGATTTGCAAGCTGCCGCAGCACCAGCGGTTTCGCTGATCATGATAGGCAGCACCCGACTCCGCTGCCAGGCCGTTGCTCAGCACCTCGTTCAGAAAGGCGACCCGCCAGCCGCAAGACAGCAATTTCACCGACGTCGCCTGATCCTCGATATCGGTTATCGTAACAAAGCCACCGATGTCCTCGAGTGCCGTGCGCCGCAGGACCGCGGAAGTGCCGCAATAGAACGCTGACCGCCATGCATCCCGCGCTGGCTGTAATGTTCGATAAAACATGTCGATGCCGTCGTACCCATGAGGGCTCCGCTGGCCGAGGTCGAGTGCGCGCCGCGTCGGATCGATGTTGAAGTAGGCCTGAGGCGTCTGGACAATGGCAACCTCCGGGTCGTCGAACAACCCGAGGGTGCGGTAGAGGATGTTCGGATAGACGACGAAATCGGCATCAACGGAGAGGATGAAGGGCGCACCCGTCGTCGCGAGGGCATTATTGTGGTTGCCTGCTTTGCGCCCGGCATTGTCCGGTCTCGTGAGGTAGCCAACGCCCATTCCGGCACACTCATCGCGGAGCCAGTCGCGGCGGCCGTCGTCAAGCACCCAGATCCGCAGCAATTCTGGCGGCCAGTCGATCGCCAACGCGCCGATGATCGTCTTTTCGAGGATTGCCCACTCTTCGTTGTAGGTGGCGATCCAAACGTCCACGCGGGGCAACTCTGCCGCTTCTAGGCTTCGCAGCCGCGCCTCGCCGCTGTCGGGTTGTTGGGTCCGCTGCCGCTCCAACGAACGGCTGAGCAAGACGGCCAGCAGCGCGAAGCTCAGCAGACAGGCTGTCTCAACGAGTAGAAAGCTCCACATCCAAACCGCTTCGGCCGACCCGCCTGCGGGCATGTCACCGAGCCGACCGTATCGCCAAATTAGGTAAATTATTACCGTCGCCAGCACGGTGACTGAAGCGCCGACGCGCGCCACCGCAGTCGAGGGGCGGCAAGCGGACGTCAAGAAGACCAAAATCCCCAAGCCAGCCGTCATCAAGGCGACGGCATCGCTGCTCATGGCCGCTGCCCTTCGGCGACTGGTACGCCTGCCGTCCTGAAGGTGGAGGGCCGGCTGCCTCCTGGCGATGCCACTGGGCTCATTTGGTGACTCACAGGCGAGAAATAGGCTGACGACCTGCCGATTTGCTCATTGCCCGACTCTGCCAGCGAGGGAGCATCCACGGCTGCCGCCGCCCTTCTTGCAAGTGCCCGGGCGCGGACGCGGGCTGCCGCTGCCTCCACCTCCGCCCAGGCGACCTCGGCCGCACTTGATGCCGCATCCGCCATGGACCACGCCGCCTCGGTTGCCATTGCATAGCCTTTGCGCACCTGTTCCAGTGCGACCTGGGTCACCTCCCCCAAAGACCGGTTGTCGAAGTAAACCTCGGCGCTGCGACCCACTTCGCAGTTACCATTCAAAGCTCGATGCAGATCCTCGGGTGCGACGGCAACCGTCACTGTCATCATGTTGTTTAACCGCCGCTCGATCCGTGCGGTTCGGCCGCCGCCGTCCAGCACCGCGTCCGCGCCCCTGATTGAGCGTACGCGTCCAGGTATCCCCTCCGGCCCTGCGGCCAAGTTGATTACCACCGGCATATCGACCGAAACCCGGTCGATACGGCTCTCACTGAGGGCCGCCTCGACGAACAGATCGCTGCAGCTTGCCACCTTAGCGAGCACCTGCCCGGCCCGTACATTGCTGCCTGACCCGACAAAGGAATTCCAGACCAACCCTGATGCCGGGCTGGCCACATCGCGTGCCAGAAGCCGCTCGAAGCGTGCCCCTTCGCGCGCCACCTGCCGCCCCAGATAGTCCAGATCGCGGCGCAACTGCTCGGCCCGCGCGGTCTCGACCATCAGGCGGAGCTTCACGTCGTCGAGGCGCTGGCGCCGGTAGGGGGTTTCATAGAAACCGTCGTTAATGAAGATGCCATGTCCAGCGGCCTCCAACTCCGCACGCAGCCGTTTCAGCCGGGCGTCCAATGCCGTAACGGAGGCCCTCGCCACTTCAGCCTCAGCCCTGCTGCGATCGCGTCGAGTCTTCGTAATATGGTCAGCAGATATCCCTCTTACCCGCGCCAGATCTGCCTCGGCCCGGCGCTGCCGGGCAGTGGCTGCCAACCGTTCCGCTTCGACCTCTTCAATGGAAATGGCCAGGCGCTCGATTGCAACCTCTCGATACCGGGCAAGGCCCAGGCTAAGCCCCTCGCGCACATTTTCCAGTTCCTTGGCGCGGCGTTCGACGGCGGTCAGTTCCGCCTGCTTGGCGGTCTGGTCTCTCATCAGCCGGTCAAGGGTCTGCGGATCGGCGGTCGGGTTCGTCAGCCGCAGCAGTGTCTGGCCGGCATTGACCCGGTCGCCGATACGAACCGCGGACTCCGCCACGGTCCCATCAATAGGCGCGGTGATCGCAAAGAGCGGGCCGGTCACCGTACCGTCGACGCTTACCGTCCGCGCGATATGCTCGTGGCCATATACGGCGCCTGCAACGACGAGTACGATGGCTAAAGGAATCCGCAGGATAGGCTCCCACCCCGCGACCTCGGGAGGGTCTTCCGGACTGGGCAGCGGACGCTGCTTGGGGGCTTCCTTCACTCTTCGCTTTCATGGCTCCCTTAGCCCCTGATCTGCACCAATGGAATGCACTGAACTCATTGTGGTCGGTTGCAACGGGATCCGCGTCTTTGAAGTCTGCCCAACGACTTCGCTGAAATACTGCATCGTTGCCCAAAGCCCCTCTAACAGGGCTACCGGTGGAAACCCGCTGAGTTGCCCGACCGACCGCGAAATATCCGGACGACGCTGCATCGGATCGTCCGCCGGAAGCGGCATGTTGACCAGAGGCGAGGCGTCTCCGACCGGCGTTCGGATAACCGCGGCCAGCTCTCCAATTAGCCTCTCGTCCGGATTGCCGAGGTTGATCGGAAAATCGCCGACCGCCGGCTTGCGCATCGAAAGCAGCAGGCCGGGCTCCGTATCATCAACGTAACAGAACGAGCGCGCCTGACTTCCATCGCCGTAACGGGTGGCCAGATTGGCCGACAGTGCCTGGACGATGAAGTTGGAAACAACGCGCCTGTCGTCGGGATGCCCGTAAGGGGCATGGGTGTTGAATGACCGAGCTACACGAACACGAACGCCGTACCGCTCCAGGCACTCAGAATGAAACGTCTCCGCGACGCGCTTGCCCTTGTCCAGGAGTTTCCCGCATAAGTCGAATCCCAAAAAACCCAGCGCCGCCAAGAACGAGCGCTATTTGGGAACGTTTTTGTTGGTTCATGACCGGCTTTTTTCCGGGCGCAAGGAAAAGGCGGTGGGCGTTTCGCCCACCGCCTTGCTTCTCATTGATTTACGCGGAGAACACGTCGTCGAAGGTCAGTATGCCGTTGGCCCGCAGGTCCTCACGGCTCCCGCCAAGCGCAGTCTGGAGGCTCGGGTCGTCGGTCACAAAGTTACCGTCGTTCTCGGCCTCGAATTCCACCCCGTTCAGCGCAATCTTATCGACGAACAGGTTGGAATCATTGTCGTCGCCGCCGGGACTCACGTAGAAGTCGCTGTCGTAAACGATCTGGATCCTGTCTGGCGTCGGATTGCCCTGATACGTGAAGTCAAACTGGTCGAACACACCATCGAATGGTGCGTTCTGAACCGCATTTGTCACCGTATCCCCACCGATAACCGCACCGTCGACCAGGACGTCGAAGGATGGCAGATTACCCTGCGCTTCCTCACCGCCGGCAAACACCGTCAGGCTCTGCGTCGCCGCCGGGGTCAGGTCAAAGGTCAGCGCGCCGTTGACGCGGATGTCCTCGCGGCTACCGCCCAGGGCGGTTTGAAGGTTCGGGTCGTCGGTCAAGAAGTTACCGTCGACTTCGGCCTCGAATTCAGTCCCGTTCACCTCGATCTTGTCGACGAAGAGATTGCGGTCATAGCCAAGATTGCCGTTGTAGGCATCGTTGGTGAACACGACCTCCACCGAATCCGCCGGAGAGGCGCCGCCATAGGTGAACGCGATCGGCGTGTAGCCGGTCCCGTTCTGCGCGTCGAACCCGGCCGACGGTGCGGTGGCGGTGCCCCGCAACACCCCGTCGACAAAGAGTTCGAAGTCGGCATCAGCACCCAAGGCGGCCTCTGAGCCAGCGTAGACCACCACCGTCTGCTGGGGTAATGGACCTGCGTCAATATCAAAGGTCAGCGCGCCGTTGACGCGGATGTCCTCGCGGCTACCGCCCAGGGCGG
>CAYYSC010000074.1:0-10617 GCA_964474065.1 uncultured Rhodospirillales bacterium
CGCCGTGCCCGCCCATCAGCACGGGGTTCCAGAGGCAGGAAGTGCCCTCGGCTGGTACTTGCTCCGGAATGATCTGGTTCAGGCAGCCCAGCACCACGTCCGGTAGCATCTGACCGATCACGTGCCGGGCGGTGACGGCGCAGGGCTCCGGCGCGTTCAGAATGCTGCCTTCCGGCGCCGTCACTCTTACCGTGCCGAGGGAGCCCGCATTGTTCGGCACGCGGTTGCCGACGACGCAGCGCACGCCAAAGCTGGCATAGGCTTCCGTGTAGCTCATCGGCACATTGATGCCGTAGGCAGAGACGGGGGAGGTGCCGGTGAAATCGACCCCGATGCGGCCGTCCTTGATGGTCATGGCCGCGACGAGGTCGATGGGAGCCTCATAGCCATCGATCCGCATGGCGTTCTTGTAAACGCCGTCCGGCAGTTTTGCGATTTCCGCCTGCATGCCCTCCACCGAAGCGCGGATGATGTGTTCGGCGAGAGGATCGACCGAGGCCATGCCGAACTCCTCCATCATCTCCAGCAGGCGCTTGGAGCCGACATCATTGCAGGCAACGAGCGAATAAAGGTCACCCTCAACCTCCACAGGATTGCGCACGTTGGTGGCGATGATGTCAAGCACGTGCCGCAGCATTTCGCCCTTCTTGGCGAGCGGCATGATCGGGAGCCGGATGCCTTCCTCATAGACCTGCCGCCCATCCGGCCCGAAGCCACGGCCGCCAATGTCCGCGACGTGAGTGGTGCAGGCGAACAGCCCCACCACCGTGCCGTTCCGGAAGGTAGGCGTAACGACGGTGAAGTCGTTCAGATGGCCGGTGCCGAGCCAGGGGTCATTGGTGAAGAAGACGTCGCCTTCCTCCATCGTCTCGACCGGAAACTTGGCGAGGAAGTGTTTCACGCTCGCCGCCATCGCGTTGACGTGGCCGGGGGTGCCGGTGACCGCCTGGGCCAGCATCCGTCCTTGCGTATCGTAGACGCCGGCAGAGATATCGCCCGCCTCCCGAGCGCTGGTGGAAAATGCCGTGCGCACCAGCGTCTGCGCCTGCTCCTCGACGACGGCGAGCAGGCGGTTCCATTGGATCTGCCGCTCCAGGTTTTCGAGCGCGGGCGGCTGGTTAGGGCGGGTGGTCATGGGAGTTTTACTCTTCAACGAGGGCAACGGCGCGGGTCCAGCCAGCGGACCCAGCCTGGATTTTGACAGGAAAGCAGATGACGTCAAAGCCGGTCGAGGGGAGGCGGTCGAGCCGCCACAGCTTTTCCAGATGACAATAGCCCTTGTACCGGCCGGCGCGATGGCCTTCCCAGATCAGTTTGGGCGAACCGCCGGCCTTGATCTTGTTCCGCGTGTGGCTGAAGGGCGCGTCCCAGCTCCAGCCGTCCGTGCCGGTAACGCGAATGCCCTGATCCATCAGCCAGCAAGTGGCGTCGTAGCCAACGCCGCAACCGCGATCGATAAAGTCAGGTTCGCCGAAGGCTGCGCCTGCACTCGTGTTCACCAGAACGATGTCCAGCGGTCGAAGCTCATGCCCGATCCGCTGCAGCTCTGCCTGCACGTCCGCTGGCGTTGCGACATAGCCGTCGTCGAAATGCCGGAAGTCAAGCTTAACGCCGCTGCTGTAACACCACTCCAGCGGGATCTCGTCGATCTTGGCAGCGGGCTCGCCGCCTTCAACCACGCTTTCGTTCATGCGGCTGAAATAGTGGTAGGGTGCATCCAGGTGCGTTCCGTTGTGGCTGGAGAGCGTTACCTTTTCCACCGCGGCGTACTCGCCTCCGGGCAGGTCGTCGACCGAGACGCCCATGTATTCCGCCATCGCCCCGGCGGTCTGGTGGTGGTCCAGATACTCAATCTGCGGCCGCATATGCGGCGGATCGCAGACAATATCATTGGTCAGGGGGATGGAAATATCGATCAGGCGGCGGGCCACGGCGTTTTCCTCGCTTCTCAACGGCAAAAATGTCAGCTTTAAGCAAGTGTCGCGCCATGCGATCGTCCACGCAATGCTATCGCTGAAGGTTTCCGCCCATGACGGAGCACTCCAAAGGTCATGCCGCCATCATCGGGGCAGGGGTTGTCGGTATCTGTTCGGCTGCGTTTCTCCAACGCGAGGGCTACCGCGTGACACTGGTGGATGCGGAGGAGCCGGGCACGATGACGAGCTATGGCAATGCCGGCGCAATTTCGGCCCATTCGGTCACACCGATGGCATTGCCCGGAATCTGGAAGAAAGTGCCGCGTTGGCTGCTCGACCCGCTCGGGCCGCTCGCGGTGCGGCTCGGCTATGCGCCGCGGGCGGCTCCTTGGCTGATCAAGTTCATGAAGGCCGCAGGCGATTACGAAACCCAGGCGAAGGCGCTGGCGGACCTGCACCGGCCCGTGCGTGAGGCCTATCTGGAACTGACGCGCGATGATGCGGGTGCGAACGACCTGCTCAAGCAGACGGGTGCGCTGGCGGTTTACGAGACGGAACAGGCATTCGCGGGTGACGTCCTGGGCCGGGAGCTTTCCCGCTCTCATGGGCACCGGGTCGAAGAACTTGGCCCTGATGAACTGCGGCAGTTGGAGCCGGCTTTGGCGCCAATCTTCAAGAAAGCAACCTACTTCCCGGATGCCACGCATTGCATCAACCCCGGCAAGCTTTGCCGCCGCCTCGCCACCATGGTCTTCGCGGCTGGCGGACAGCATCTGAAAGCGCGGGTGGCGCGGTTCGAAACAGGCCCGGACGGCGTGACGGCGTTGATCACCGACCAGGGCGCGCGGCATGAGTTCGATCATTTTGTAATTGCTGCGGGGGCTTGGTCGCATCAGCTCTCCAGCGACCTGGGCGAACCGTTTCCGCTGGAGAGCGAGCGCGGCTACCACATGGTGCTGCCGCATCCGGGCGTGGAAACCAGCCGGCCCATCAGCTTCGGCGAGCGCAAATTCATGTGCACCAACATGGAAATGGGCCTGCGCCTCGCCGGAACGGTCGAGTTCGCCGGGCTGAAGGCTGAACCGAACTGGGGCCGGGCGGAGAAGCTGCTGACCCATGCCAGCCAGATCTTCCGGGATGTCGATACTTCGGATGCCCAACCCTGGATGGGACAACGGCCGGCCACGCCGGACTCGCTGCCGGTCATCAGCCGCTCCAAGAAACATAAGAATGTGGTCTACGGCTTCGGACACGGTCATCTCGGCCTGACCGGCGGGGCGGTTACCGGGAAGCACGTGACCGCATTGATCGCCGGCAGAACCCCGGATATCGACCTGTCGCCGTTCAGTATTGCGCGGTTCGCGTAGAGCCCCGGAAAGCGCTTGCGCGCCACCGGGGAAGAAGGGCCTCAGATATTCGCCGGGAAGTGGCCGCCGTCCATCAGGATGTTCTGGCCGGTAATGAACCCGGCATGCGCGCTGCAGAGGAAGGCGCAGGTTGCGCCGAACTCATCCGCGGTGCCAAAGCGCTTGGATGGGTTCTCCTCCATCCGTGCCTGGCGCAATTCGTCCTCCGGCTTGCCGGTGCGCTCCGATGCGTAGGTGAAGTTCGCGCGCAGCCGGTCGGTGTCGAACGGGCCGGGCAACAAGCCATTAATCGTCACGTTGTAGGGTGCGACCTCCCGGCAGATGGTGGAGCTAAAGCCGGTGAGCGCCATCCGCGCGGCGGTCGATAGACCCAAATTCGGCACCGGCATTTTCACGCTTTGAGACGTGATGTTGACGATTCGGCCGAACCGGCGCTCTGTCATGCCATCCACCACCGCTGTGATCATCTCCACGTGGCTTAGCAGTTGGGATTCCAGCGCGGAGAGCCAGCGCTCCCGCGTGTCGGTGCGGAAGTTGCCCGGAGCCGGGCCGCCGGCATTCGTCACCAGAATGTCGGGTTCAGGGCAGGCCGTGAGGATAGCTTGCCGAATCTCGGACTTGGTGATGTCGCCGGGGATAGCCGTCACGCTCACGCCGTGCTTCTGGCGGATCTCATCGGCTGTCGTCTCCAATTCGGCGGCGGTACGGGCATTGATGAAAAGCTCGCAGCCTTCCTCGGCCAGCGCCATTGCGCAGCCTTTGCCGAGCCCCTTGCTCGCCGCTTCCACGATGGCCTTGCGGCCCCGGATTCCCATGTCCATGGCGTTGTTTCTCCCTAGTCAGTTTCGTTCGGGTGCTGGTCCAGTTCCAATACGCGCCGCGCCAGGGGAACGGTAACGGGCCGCCTTGCCGCCAATGCGGCCCGGTCCAATTGCTCCACTGCCGCTGCGAAAGCCGCGCATGAACGCTCCAAGCGTTTCAGCATATAGCCAATCACCTCATCTGATACCGTGATTTGGCGGTCCGCGAAAAGCTTTGCCGCAAGTTGGGTCAATAGGAGGTCGTCCGGCGGCTCCATGGCCACGGAGGGCAGGGCGAGGAGGCGGGAACGCAGGTCCGGCAACCGAACCGGCCAGGATGCAGGGGGCACGCGTCCCGTGAGCAGAACCGAGTGACCTTGTGCCCGTACATGATTCAGCAGGTGAAAGAGAGCGTCTTCATTTCGGCAGGAATCGGCCGCATCGACCAGGACCGGTTCCGTGACCTCCAGGCAACGGGCCGTCGACAGCGTCTCCACGTCTAGGACAGAGGCATTAACTCGCTTGGTCCAAATCGAAGCCAAGTGGCTCTTGCCGGAAGCAGCGGGACCATGCACCACTAGGCCTTGTCCCGGCCAGTCGGGCCAGGCGTTGATCCAGGCCACGGCGTCCCGGTTGCTGTTCGCAACGACGAACTCCTCTGCCTCGAACGCGTTTTCAACCGGCAAGGGCAAAGGCAACTGGCGGGAGGGCGGGCTCATTCGGACTTTGGTCCTTTCAACTCGGTAGAGCCTTCCGTTTTTGTCTCGGACCGTTCGTGGGCGAACAGACGGCTGCCCTGGTACTGCTCCACCAGAAAGCGGACGAGAACGCCAACGACCGCGGCAACGGGCAGGGCGATCAGCATCCCAAGAAAGCCGAGCAACGAGCCGCCTGCGAAGAGGGCGAAGATGACCCAGACAGGATGCAAGCGGACCCTCTCGCCTACCAGATTTGGCGTGAGCAAGTTCCCCTCGATCGCTTGCCCGACGATGAAGATCGCCGCGACGATTCCGATCCGCAGCCAGTCGTCGAATTCCAGCAAGGCGAGACCAACACTGGCAATCAGGCCGAGCATGGAGCCTAGGTAAGGGATGAACGAAACCAGACCAGCAGTAATGCCCACGGTAAACCCGAAAGGGAGGCCCGCCAGTGCCAGTGCGCCGCCGTAGCCGAAACCCAGCAGCAGGCAAACCGTGGCCTGTCCTCTGACAAAGCCGGCGAGCGTATCATCAATCAGCGCCATCTGTTTACGGACGGTGTCCCGATGCTCCCGGGGCACCAGTCCATCCAGGTCGCGTATCAGGAGATCCCAGTCGCGCAGCAGGTAAAAGGCGACGACCGGCGTCACGATAACCAGAGAGAGGAATTCGAACAGGGCAATGCCCTGCGTCAGGGCGCCCCGCAGGAGGTTGGAGGCGATCTCCATAGCGCGGCCGAACTGGCCTGCCAGTGCCTCCCGGAGCCGCTGGAAATCCTCTTCCGTCAGCACATCCTTCAGGTGTGCCAACAGAGCCAGGACATTCCGTTGGAGCGTCTGAATGATAACCGGCAGCCGCTGAATCAACTCGCTGATCTGGCTCTGGATGACGGGCAAGAGCAGCAGAAGCACCAGCAGCACGGCGATGAAGAAGCCAAGCAGTGTGACCATCGCAGCGACGCCCCGCCCGATCCCGATCCGCTCCAGCCGGTCCGCTACCGGGTCGAGGAAATAGGCAATCGCCATCCCAGCCACAAACGGGAGCAGAATGCCTTGGAAAAGCCAGATAAACAGCGAGAACGCTGCCGCGATCCCGACCCACCACCAGGCGCGTTCCCGCTCTGTCATTGAATGTTCCCGGTCCGGCCTTGCGCTAGCCGCCGTTCCTCAGGGTCCAACCATCCGGTCCCTGGGTCAGCGTGATTCCGTACTGGCTCAGTATCCGCTGGGCCTGACTCGGCCCTCCCCGCAGCCAGAGACGGAACACAGCTTCGCGGCTCGTAAGCTTGGCCAGCGAGAAGCGCTCGACGGCAGGAACCTCCCGGAGCTGCCGCAACATGCTGGCATAGGCGCCGAGATGCGTCAGCGGCGTCGACGCCAGAATCTCCGGCCCGCTTTCGGCGGCCGGACTGGCGGTCGGCACCGTCAGGTTTTGTCGCTTCCAGGCTTCAGCCATCTGTTCCGAAAGCTCAGCGGCGGCCGTTTCCGCCAATTCCGCGGCAGCCTCGTCCGGCCCGCCTTCCATGCCGGCACTCCCCTGAAACGTCTGAGAGAACGGGCCTTGGGGTGCAACCCCGTATCCGGTCAGCGAGGCTTCGATCACTGGTTGGCCGGTGCGGGGATCAACCCGGAATTTGGCGAAGGCAACCGCTGCTCCGCGCGCGCCATAGCTCTGCGCAAGCGCCTGCAGACGCTCCTCATTACCCTCCAGCGCCTGATCGGCGCTGACCACCAGTTGTTCCGATGGCTTGCCCTCCGCCATGACGGTCGTTAGCAAGCCCTGGGCGCCAACCCGCTGGCGCCACGCGGTGTCCCACGGATTGGGCCGTTCCCAGAGTTGCAGGGCACCGGCACGCTCGAACACCGGGATGATAACGATGGGCGGACTGACTTCGTCGCTGTAGGGCAGACCGCGGGCCTCAAGTACCTGCCGGACGCCGGCGGAGTCGAATGTTATGGCGAAGCGACCCCGGTAAGCCGTCGGCAAGACCTGCTCTTCTTCGATGTCCGTAGAAACAACGAGGTCAGCCACCCGGCTGGCGGGGAGGACTGGCAGGGAGCGATGATGCGAGGATGGAACCAGCCGCCGGAGCAAATGCGCAAGCGCTTGGTCCCGCGCCTCGCGCATGGCATCCTGCCGGGCGGCGATGCCGGTCGGCGCCGTCTTTGCCGCGCGGATGTCGCGCACGGTATAGGCTTGATCCGCAGCGGCTATTCCAGGCAAGGCGATAGTGACGAGCATGATCGCGAGCGCCATCAGAGCACCTTTTATCGGAAGCCCGAACTGTCTGTTCGCCCGCGCGTAGCGTTGCATTGAGAGGGCCTTTCGCTATGGTCTGCCCGCAAAACCGGCTGGCGAATGCTGCCAGCCTGAGCAGATACATATAGGAAACCTTGGAATGTCGAAAGGCAGCCGCACTTATGCAGGGGCGGGGGTCGATGTTGAAGCCGGGGATGCTTTCATCCGGCGGATCGCGCCGCTGGTGGCAGCGACTGCCCGGGCGGGCAGCCGGCCCGACCTGAAGGGGTTTGCAGGTGCTTTCGATCTTAAGGCAGGCGGCTTCCGCGATCCACTACTACTCGCAGCGACCGACGGGGTGGGCACCAAGCTCCGCATCGCGATTGAGACCGGACGCCACGGCACGATCGGCCAGGACCTGGTTGCCATGTGCGCGAACGATCTCGTCGTACACGGCGGCGAACCCCTGTTCTTCCTGGACTACTTTGCCACCGGTAAGCTCTCGCCGGATGTGGCTTCCGATGTGGTCGCGGGTATTGCTTTAGCCTGCCGCGAGGCAGGCTGTGCCCTGATCGGCGGCGAGACGGCCGAGATGCCGGGGATGTACGCGGAAGGGGACTATGATCTCGCCGGGTTTGTCGTCGGCGCGGTCGAGCGAGGCTCTTACCTGGACGGATCCCAGGTGCAAACCGGCGATCTTGTGCTCGGTCTGCCATCCAGCGGCGTGCACTCCAATGGCTACAGCCTCGTGCGCAGGATTGTTAGTGATCTGGGGTTGTCCTACCAGGATGAGGCACCGTTCGCGCCCGGCCGCTTGTTGGGGGAGGCGCTGTTGGAGCCGACGCGGCTCTATATCCGCCAAGCGCTGGCAGCCACGAGAACCGGCAGCGTCCACGCGATCGCGCACATCACTGGCGGCGGCCTGCCCGGCAACTTGCCGCGGGTGCTGCCGAAAGGCCTTGGCGCGGTGTTGGATGCCGGACGCTGGGAGCTGCCGCCGGTGTTCCGCTGGCTACAGGAGAAGGGCGACGTCGCGAACGCGGAAATGTTGCGGACCTTCAACTGTGGCATCGGCCTGACGCTTGTGATCGCGCCGGCGGCAGAGCAGGAAGTTCGGGAAGTTTTGCATGCCGCTGGGGAGGAGGAAGTCCTGACGCTGGGGCGGATCGCGCCTGCACCTGACGGTGGTGAGGGGGTAACCTATCCTGGTGAGGCTCCCTGGCAATGAGCGGCGGCCAGCGCAAGCGGCTCGGCATCTTGATTTCAGGCCGGGGCAGCAATATGGCGGCGCTGCTGCAGGCGGCTAAGGAGCCGAGCTTCCCGGCGGAGGCCACGCTTGTACTGTCGAACCGGGCGGACGCAGCCGGGTTAAGCTATGCCGCGGGCGAGGGAGTGCAGACGGCGGTCGTAGACCACAAACCCTTCGGCAGGGACCGGGAGGCGTTTGAGCGGGCGATGGACGCTCGCTTGCGTGCGGCCGGGGTGGAGCTAATCTGCCTTGCCGGTTTCATGCGATTGCTCACCCCCTGGTTCGTGAAGCAGTGGCGGGACCGCATGCTGAACATTCACCCCTCGCTATTGCCTGCCTTCAAGGGCCTGCATACGCATGAGCGAGCATTGGAAACCGGCGTTCGCCTGCACGGCTGTACCGTGCATTTCGTGCGGGCGGAGATGGACGACGGTCCGATCATTGCGCAGGCCGCAGTGCCGGTGCTGCCAGGCGACGACCCTGATGCGCTTGCGGCCCGAGTCCTCAAGGCAGAGCATCGGCTCTATCCTCTTGCGCTTGGGCTGGTCGCTTCCGGTCAGGCGAAAGCCGAAAACGAGCATGTTGTTTTCGACCCGCCTGAAACGGCTTGCAAGGCCCTGGTTCTGGCGCTGGATGCGGAGGCTTAGTTCTCCGCTTTCTCCGCGCTGCCCGGCGTCCCGGTGATGCGGATGCCCGCACCGTCGATCTTGTAGCGCCGGTTGATTTGGATGATCACGCTGGTCAGCGCTTCTGCCGCGGCGGAATTCGCCAGTGGCCCGGCATGCCAGCCGCGCAGGCCGGCATCCTCGACCAGCTTGATCACCTCTTCCCGCGCCGCCAGCTTGTCGCCCGCCACGAGCACGTCGCACTCCAGATCCTCGTCGGACTGGAGTTTGTGGGCCGCCACGTTCTGGAACGCGGAGACTACCTGTACTTCGTCCCCAAGCATTTTCTGCGCATTGACCGCGGCGCAGCCGCCCTCCGGCAGTTGCACCGTTCCCACCTTCGGCGGCATCAGGGGGACGGTCGCATCGATCAGGATCTTGCCTTTGAGCGCCTCCTTGACCGTCTCCAGCGTGCGCAGTTGGTTTTCGTAAGGCACAGTAATCGCTACTATTTCCGCGGCCCGGGCGGCAGCAAGATTCTCCATGCCTTCCGCGTCCGGCACGTCGGCGGCGGCAGTTTGCGCCTTCTCCGCCGCACGGGAGCCAATGATGACGCGGTGGCCGGCTTTGGCCCAGCGGCGGGCGAGGCCGGTGCCAAGGTCGCCGGTGCCGCCCAGGAGGGCGATGATCTTGCTCATGAAGTTTCTGTCCAGTCGAAGATGCCATGGGTGCGCGGCTCATGCGCCAGCGCGTGCATCACTGGGTTTAGCGCGCGGACGCCATCGGCGTCGAGCCCCGAGAGACCCTGGCAAGCCTGCCATAGCTTGTCGATGGCCATGGGGTCTAGATCAGGGGCGGCCAACCGCTCGAACTTGGCCTTGTATTGGGCGGCTGTCCAAGGCGCAGCGCCGTTCGGATGCGCGTCGGCAACGGCTTTCTCCGCCTCGACCACACTCCCGTCCTTCATGGTCACCTCCACACGGCCGCCAAAGGCCCGGTCCCTTGGATCGGGCGCGTGGTAGCGCTCCGTCCAATGCGGGTCCTCCTCCGTGGCGATGGCGCTCCAGAGCCGATGTGTTTCCAGGCGGCCAGCCCGCTCGGAGGTGTAGGATGCGACATGGTCCCAGTCGCCGTCCTCCAGCGCGACGGCGAAGATGTAGGGCAGGGAGTGGTCCAGCGTCTCCCGGCTGGCGTGCGGGTCGTACTTCTCCGGATCGTTAGAACCGGAGCCGATGACCCGATGGGTGTGATCGCTGGTGTAGATCACGATGTCCGATACCTGAGAGAGATCGATCCGCTGACGGAGATTGAAGGCGAGGTCGATCATCGCCTGCGCCTGATACTCAGCCGAGTAAGCCTTCGGGTACGTCTCCAGAATGCCCACGGGGAACTGGCCTGGATCGGGCAATTTTACCGTGTATTCAGCCTTCGGCCCGGCAAGCATCCAGGCAATGACCGAGTCCTCTCCCTCATAAATCGGGTTGGGTCCGCCTTCGCCGCGCATGGCGCGGTCTGTGGCCTCGATGGCCGTCTTGCCCGCCCAGGCGGGCGCGAAAGCTTTCCAGGAGGAAATCTCTCCCTTGCGCGACTGGCGCGTGGCAAAGGCAAGGTGGATCGCCTGGTTGAGCGCATGATAGACCGTTTCTGTCGGCAAGTTCAATAGGCTGCCGAGCCCTGCCGTGATCGCCGGTACCAGATGCGCCCCGTGATCGATCTTGTGACTGTGCAGGTCGATGGCCTTCAC
>CAYYSC010000075.1:0-10578 GCA_964474065.1 uncultured Rhodospirillales bacterium
GCAGGCCCTGTCCCTGGCGCATGATCTGCTGTTGTCGACGCAATGGCGGTCCGCGGACATGGAGCAGTTGGTCCGCAAATGCCTGGAGCCTTATCGGGCCCACGGCCGCAACGGCATTTCGATCGACGGAACATCGGTTGAACTGTCACCCCGGCAAGGGCTGGGGCTGGCGCTGATCGTGCACGAACTCGCCACCAACGCTGCGAAATACGGGGCCCTTTCCGTCCCGGATGGCCACCTGGAGGTCGACTGGCAGATGGAACCAAAGGACGGCGCAAACCGTTGTCTTTTCCACTGGGCGGAACAGGACGGCCCGCGCGTCAGCCCGTCGCAAGAGCCGGGATTCGGCACCCAGTTGATCAAACGCCTAAGCCAGTACGAGCTTGACGGCGAGGCGGGCTTGCGTTTCGAACCGGACGGGCTGGTGGCCGAAATCGCCTTTCCCGTGAACGGAGGAAGAGGAGGAGGAAATTATTAGTACATCTGCCGAAACGGCACTGGCCGGACGCCGCATTCTGATCATCGAGGACGAATTGTTCGTGGCGATGGATCTGGAGACGATGCTGTTGCGCGAAGGCTGCGAAGTGATCGAACTCGTGCCCTCCATCGAACGGGCCCTCCTTATCCTGGAGGCGGAGCGCCCGGATGCCGTGCTGCTGGACCTGAACCTGCATGGCGAATCTTCGACGGCGGTGGCGGCGCGACTGAACGACCGGAAGATTCCATTTGTGGTGGTCAGCGGCTATGCGGGGTCCTCCATGAACGATCCAGCCCTGCAGAACGCGCCCCTGGTCGGCAAGCCCCCTACTCCCGCCGAACTGACGCGCCGCCTGTCCGAGGTATTGCATTCCTGATTGAAGGGGCCCTGATTGAAGGGGCAGAGCGCCTGACCGGCCAGCCGGCGCTCAAAACAGAAAACCCCGGACCAAGGCCAGTCCGGGGTGTTGCTGGTCTGTTGCGGCCTGGGCTCACCCCTTTTTGGGCCGCTCCTGCACCGGGCCACCGGTTTCCTTCCACTTGGTAAAGCCGCCCTCGATATGGGCGACGTTGTCCATGCCCATTTCCCGCAGACGGTCGGTCGCCAGGGCCGAACGCCAGGCGCTGGCACAATAGAGCAGGTACTGCTTGCTCTCGTCGTTCAGGTTGGGCCGGTAATAGGGGCTTTCCGGATCGACCCAGAACTCCAGCATGCCGCGGGGCGCATGGGCCGCCCCCTCGATCATGCCGTCCCGGTCCAACTCCCGCACATCCCGAATGTCGACGAAAACGACGTCATCCCGGCCGTGCATCGCTTTCGCCTCGTCAACCGAGACGGTTTTGATGCGGGCGTTCGCTTCCTCCAGAAGCTGCTTGATGCCTTTTTTCATTGCCATTGGCTTCTGCTCCCTAGTTGAACATCTGGTTGGGCAGCCACAGCACGATGCCCGGGAAGGCGATGAACAGGGCCACAGTCAGAATATCGCAGATAAAGAACCACCAGATCCCCTTGAAGATCTGCAGTAGCGGAATGTCCGGCCGGACGCCCGCCACCACAAAGCAGTTGAGGCCGATAGGCGGGGTGATCAAGCAGATTTCCACCATCTTCACCACGATGATGCCGAACCAGATCGGATCGAAGCCCAGCGCGATGATGATCGGCTGCACCAGCGGCAAAGTCAGCAGCAACATGCCGATGGCATCCATGAACATGCCAAGCACGGCATACATCAGCAGGATGACGACCAGGATCCAGTAGCGGTTGACGTCCAGCCCGAGAATCAGGGCCTCCAGTTCGCTCGGCAACTGGGAGAAGCCGAGGAACCGGACCAGGATCAGGATGCCCCAGATGATGGTGATGATCATGACGGCGGTGCGGGCCGACTCGGTCAGGCCGTGCGTGAACTGCTTCCAGGTCATGCCATGGGCCAGCGCGAGGCAGAAGATCACAAACGCGCCGACCGCGCCGGACTCCGTTGGCGTCATCCAGCCGGTGTAAACCCCGCCCATGATGATGCAGACCACCGCGATGATGCCCCACATCTGGCCCAGGGCCTTGACCTTGGTCAGGAAAGGCGCCGTGACGACCGGGCCGCCCAGTTCCGGCTTCAGCTTGACGCGAACCCAGATCGACAAGCCATAGATGATGGCCGACAGGATGCCGGGAATGAAGCCGGCCAGCAGCAGGCGGCCGACCGACTCCTCCACGATGATCGCGTAGATCACCAGGATGCCCGACGGCGGGATCAGCGAAGCGAGCGTACCGCCCGCCGCGACCACGCCGGCGGCAAAGCCGGGCTGATACCCGTATTTCAGCATCTCCGGAATGGCGATACGGCTGAACACGGCGGCCGTCGCGGTCGAGGCGCCGGAAACGGCGGCGAACGCGCCGGTCGCAAACACCGTCGCAATGCCAAGCCCGCCAGGAAGCCAGCCGAACCACATGCGCATTGCGTAGAATGCGCCCTGGGTCAGCCGGGCGTGGAAGGCCATGTAGCCGATGAGAATGAACATCGGCAGCACGCTGAGCGAATAGTGCGCCAGTTCGGCGAACGGCACGATGCCGGCGATGCCGATGCCGGGCTCGAATCCGGCCAGGAATGCATCCCAGAGCGTGCCCGTATCTGCCGGGACTCGGGTCACGCCAATGGCCATCACCAGTCCAACGAGGCCGACGAGGGCCCCGGCGTAAGCGACGTGCACGCCGATGACGACAAGGACGGCGAGGACGGAAATGCCGACAATGCCGAGAGTTAGCGGTTCAACGAGCATCTAGCGGCGCTCCCAGTCTTCGACGTCTTCGTCCGAAATGGCGTCGCGGGCCGCTTCGGCTTCCGCTTCCGCGAGTTCCTGGATATCCGGGGACTTCGGCACCGCGTAGGCCTCCGCGCCCGGATTCATCAGCATTCGCCAAAAGCCAAAGAAGGAAATGAGCAGCCGCCCGAACAGAACGACGAAACCGAGACAGATAATCAGTTTCGGCGGCCAGACCGGCAGTTCCACGTCCATGGTGCTGTCGCCCAGTTCGTAGGCGCGCAGGAAGTGGTGATAGGTGCCGTACACCATCAGCGCGCAAATGACGATCGTCGCGAAATTGCTGATGAACTCGAATAGCCAGTAGGCCCGTCCCTTCAGCTGATTGATCACGATTTCCATGCGCACATGGCCCGCCATCCGCTGACAGTAGGCAAGGCCGAAAAAGCCCATGGTCGGGATGGAAATTTCCACCAGATCCGCCTGCCCCGGGATGGGAGAATTGAAGATCTTGCGCGCCACCACCTCGCTACAGGCGAGAAGCATCAGCGCAAACAGAAATGTCGCCGCCACGTAGTTCAGGGATTTCTCCAGCCCATGATAGGCCCGGTCGATCCTCAGCAATAACGGGTCGGCGGACCCGCCAACGGTGCTCATTTGGCCCACTCCGGAAGACTGATCTGAGAGGAAAAACGACAGAAAAAACGGGAGAGGGAGCCCTCTTTGGCTTTCCGCTCTCCCGCCGGGAAAAGATGTTACTCGGCCGCGTATTTTTCGGCCGCGCCGACCAGTACGTCGAGCAATAACTGGCCGTCATAACCATGATCCACGGTCATCTGCTCGGCCCAGTCGCTCCAGACCGGCTTGCCACCAACCTTCTTGAACGCCTCCCGCTCCTTCTTGCCGATCGCAACTTCGGTCAGGCCTTCCTTGGCAAATTTTTTCGGCAGTTCGACCTCGGTCTCATGATAGGCTGCAATCTGCGCCGGGTAGGCCATGTCCGAGGCCTTATATTCCCAGATCAAGTCCTTGTACTGCTGCGGCAGGCGGTTATACGCGTCGATGTTGAACAGCATGCCGCAAGCGATCGACCCCAGGTCCAGCCCTGTCGTGAACCATTCGGCCAGCTCGTAGGTCCGGTAGCTCTCGTGCGAATAGTACGCGAACGCCGCCGCATCGATCAGGCCGCGGTCCAGCGACGTGTAGACGTCCGGCGCCGGCACGCTGGTGGGAACCGCGCCCAGCTTTTCCATGGCCGAGCCCTGCTGCCCCAGCGCACGGATGCGCATGCCGTTCCAATCCTCCAGGCTTTTTGGCGCTTCGCCCTTGCCGACCACCTCATAGAGCGGCAGCAGCGAACTGGCGAAGTACATGCTGTTCCACTTCGCCGTTTCTTCCTTCAGGATCGGGTTCCCGTAATACTCTTCGGTGACGTTCTTCAGTTGTTCGAATGTGTTGATCGGCAGGAACGGCAGGTCCAAGCCGGTGTGCGCCGGCAGCTTGGCCGGATAGTAGCTGGCGCAGAAGGTGCCCGATTCGAAAGCGCCGAGTTGCAGGCCATCCAGGACCGCACGCGGCTTGGAGAGCGTGCCCCAATGGATGGTCACCGTGAAGTTCCCACCGGTGCGCTCGTCCATGTACTTCGCGAAATTCTCGTAGATGGTGCTGGACGCGCGGGACTTACCCCAGCCGGAATAGTTCCAGGCGACGCGCGGGCCATCGACCGTGTCCGCGGCTTGAGCGCTCGCGAACGCGCCCGTGAATGCCAGAGCAGCCGCAGCCGCTCCAGTGATAAGCTTCCGCATGACGTTCCTCCTCATGCTTTCTTGCGTAGACCCGCCCTTATTCGACGGGCGTTGCGTGGCGACTATAAGCGGAGGATTCCTGGCGCCGCAAGAGTCTCACCGGTACGCGGGTTCGCTCCAACAGAGAGCGGCCCGGCTCAAAACCGGGCCGCCTCGCTTAATTCAACTATCTTTTTACTTGCCAGCGTCTTTGTGCTTTTCGGCGAGATCGAGGATCGTGGTCAGCAGCCGGTCGCCGTCATAACCTTTCTCCGTCATCTCGTTGGCCCATTCTTCCCAAACAGGCTTGCCGCCGACCTTCTCGAATCCGGCCCGCTCTTCCGGATCGATCACCACTTCAGTGAGGCCGCGCTCTTTGAAGTCGGACGGGGCCCGCTTTTCCGCCTCATAAAGAGCGGCGTATTGGGCCGGGTAACCCTGCGGGCTGTTCCGGAACTCTTCCAGGAGCGCCTGGTACTGCGGCGGGAGGCTTCTGTAGGCATCTTGGTTGATCATCGCCCCGCAAGCGATCGATCCGACGGCTAGATTGCGGGTGAACCAGCTTCCGATTTCCCAGGTCCGGTAGCTTTCGTGCGAGTAATACGCGAAGCCGGCCGCATCAATCAGGCCCCGGTCGAGAGACACGTACACGTCCGGTGCTGGCACGCTGGTCGGCACTGCGCCAAGTTTCTCCATGGCCTTGCCCTGCTGGCCGAGCGCGCGGATTCGCATTCCCTTCCAGTCCTCCAGCGATTCCGGCGGTGTGCCGCGTCCGACGACTTCATAAAGCGGCAGCAGCGCGGCCATATAGTACTGGCTGTTCCACTTCGCGACCTCGTCCTTCAGGACCTGGTCGCCATAATACTCGTCCGTTACGTGACGAAGCTGTTCCAGCGTCGAAATCGGCAGGAAGGGCAGGTCCATCCCCGTGTGGGCCGGCAGCTTCGCCGGGTAGTAGCTGGCGCAGAATGACGCCGCTTGGAATGCGCCGAGTTGCAGACCGTCCAGATTGGCGCGCGGCTGCGAAAGCGTGCCCCAATGGATCTGGAAGGTGAACTGACCGTCGGTCCGCTCCTTCAGAAAGGGGCCGAGATTTTCGAGATAGGTCGTGATCGCCCGCGACTTGCCCCATTCCGAGTAGTTCCAATGCACACGCGGTCCATCGACCACCTCGGCCGCGGTGGCCGCGCCAGACAGGGTCAAAGCCGCAGCTGCCGCACCAAGCAACATCCGTCTCATTCTCATCCTCCAAGTTCCTAGATTTCTAGCGTTGGTCCGATCCCGGACCTTAAGATACGGGCGCGACTATAAGCGCAGTCTCATCCAACGAACAAGCAGAATCACGCACATCGAAATGGCATAAGTATTAGGTGCCAAAATCATAATTGAATTAAATATACTCATTTCTAAAATCAACCAGACGATATACCTAAACAACTACTTATCAAATCTTCAAATCTTAGCATGATTTTTAGCGCAGGCTAAGTTTTTTTGCTGTTGCATTTGTTTTTTTTGTTGGACTCTCATTTCTGTTCCCTTATGTCTCCGGTTAGCTGTTCCGTTTGAGACATACGATGCTTTCTACTGGCACCTTCGTTCTGGCCTTTGCCTTGTCAGCCGATGCCTTCGCCGCGTCCCTGGCCAAAGGCGCGCAGCATGCAAGGCTCACAACTGGCCGTTCGGTCGCCGTGGCCGGCGGTTTTGCGACCCTGGAGGCGCTGGCACCTCTCATCGGCTGGCTGATCGGCAGCGAACTCGGCCATTGGATCGCCCATGTTGACCATTGGGTCGCATTCGGCCTGCTCGGGTTTATGGGGCTGCGAATGATGAGGCTCGGCCTGCGTGCGGATGCGCCAACCGCTCCGCTTTCGGCGCCGACTTGGCTTGCCCTCTTTGCCGTGGCGCTTGGCACGAGCGTCGATGCGATGGCCGTGGGCGTAACCCTGGCCCTGGTGACCGACCGGATCTTGCCCACCATTGCCGCGATTGCCGCCGTCACGTTCGCCATGACCTGGATCGGCCTGCGTCTGGGGCACGTGGCGGGCACCAAGATCGGACGGTTCGTGGAGACGCTGGGCGGCTTTGCCCTGATCGCCATCGGCACGAAAATTCTCATACAGCACTTGGCCGCTTGATCGTTCGTTTGCCGCAGGCGGCCGGCAACCGCCGTTAGCCCATCAACCGGTAGCGGGGGGACTCCGGCGCATCAGCGCGGCCATGGCAAAGGCTGCGTTGCCGGCCGTCAGCACCGCCACGCAGATCCAGAGCAATGCCGTGTATTTATGGACGTCTCCGAACAAAGCGAGTGCCGGCGCAGCCTTTGCCTCGACGAAGAAATACAACACCGCTCCCCCGACGGCCGAAACGAACGCGACAAGATAAGCCCAGACCGGGATCCCGCGCACCCCGCTTAGGATGTTGAAGATCAGCACGGGAGCCAGAAACATCGAAGCGGTTCCCGACACGGCAACAGCGGCATAAAGGTTCTTTACGTCCGCCAGCATCAGCGCCAACCCGCCGACCATAAACGCGATCATGGCGATCCGCCCGTTCGCAACCGTTTCGGACGCCAGCCGCATATCGCGCACGGTGAGCCGGGCAGCGGATGAGAGAGCGCTGTCCAGCGTCGACAAGGCAGAAATCACCAGGGCGGCATTCAGGCAGACAAGAATCGCCGGATCGAACATCCGAGTCCAAACATCCGGCATTGCTTCGCCGTCGGCAGCCATCAGGCCGGCCTGCACACCAAAAAGACCGAAGCCGAAAATGCAGACGGAAGACAGCCAGAAAGCGTGCAGGAAGCTCTTTCTCGTCGTGGCCCGGTCGGCCAGGAAGCCGCGGTCCGTCATGACCGGGTCGTGCGTGGGATAGGACCAGATCTGCAGGAGAGCAACCAGGAGCAAAATCCACCCCGGGCCGGCGCCGGCTACTCCCTCGGCCGCGAAGGCGGCTTCCCAGGAGAAATCGGGCTGGGTGAACAAAGCGATCAGGGCGACGCCAAAAATCGCCAGGAATCCGGCCATCTGCATTACATCCGTCCGAAGCGAAGCCCGCAGTCCTCCCAGGACGGAATAGCCCAGCGCCAGGAGAGCCAAGGCAATGATGGCGTAGATGTCCGCCTCGGCCACGGTTGGAAACAAGCCGGCAAAAATGACACCGATCACAAGAAGGTTGGCGAACACTTCCGACAACAGCCGCAAGGCGATGACGAAGTTATAGCAGACGCTGCCAGCCTTGCCGAAATGCCCCCGCAGATAGTCCTGGATCGAGGCAGCACCCGCCCTGAAGCGAATCCCGTCCACAACGATCCAGCCAGTCAAAAAGCTGGCGTAGTAGGCGGTATAGGCCAGCGTACCCGGCATCCCGTAGTAAAAACCCAAGATTGCCGCGTTCAACAGGGAGCGCGCAAAGATCCATGTCGTGACCTGGCTCAAGACGAGCGTCAGTAATCGGGGCGCACGCCCTCCTTCGTCCCGGCCATCGAAAAAACCGGCGCCAGCCTGACTCCGCCCCGCAAAGGCGAAGCTCAGGGCCACGACCGTGACGGTCAGCCCAAGCAAAAGCAGGGCCTGCGCGCTTAATGACATCGGGAACTCCAGGAAAGCGAAATCTCGCGACGGCAACCAGCTAAACTGGCGAACAGCCGGCCAAAAATCACGACGGCTGACATTTGCGTTATCGGGCTGCCTGCGGGCCTTCGGCTGCGTCTTGTCTTTAGGCCCGCCGGAAGCGATGGTGGCGGCAACAGGCCCTGCATGGCCAGCTACCTTCAGGAGAAATGTCCCGATGTCCGACTATGTCCACGTCCTGTTCGACGTCACCGACGAGATCGCCACCCTCACTCTCAACCGGCCCGAAGCGAAAAACGCCCTCTCGGTCGAAATGCGCGACGAGATCGGTCAGGTGCTCGACATCTGCCGGGAGCGCGCAGGCGACGACATTAAGGCCCTGATCATCACTGGCGCCGGCGGGGCCTTCTGTGCCGGCGGCGACGTGAAGGGCATGGCGACCCGGACGAAGGAGCCGGTTCCGAACCGCGTCCGCATGCGCGAAGGGCACGAACGCATGTACCAGCTGGCCCACCTGGAGATGCCGGTCATCAGCTTGGTGGACGGACCCGCGGCCGGCGCGGGCTGCAACATCGCGCTTTCGGCGGACTTCGTCTTCGCCACCCCGAAGGCCATGTTCATGCAGGCCTTCGGCCGGATCGGCCTGGTGCCGGACTGGGGCGGCTTCTATGTTCTGCCGCGCCTGGTTGGCCTGCAAAAGGCAAAGGAACTGGTCTTTACCGCGCGCAAGGTCTACGCGGAGGAAGCGAAAAATTTGGGCATGATTTACGAGATCGTGCCGCAGGAAAACGCCATGGACGAGGTTCGCGCTTTCGCCAGCCGCTTCCGCCAAGCCTCGACCACCGCCATCGGCATGGCCAAAAACATCCTGAACCAATCCTACAATCAGGATCACCGCACGCTGCTGGAAATGGAAGCGGTGGCCCAATCCATCGCCTATACCAGCCCCTATCACCAAGAGGCAGTGCGTCGTTTCCGCGACAAGGAGCCGGCCCTGTTCGACTGGGAAGCGCTGGACCGCGCCCAGCCCCAGAAAAAAGCGGCCGAATAGGCGTCCCCCTAGGCCGGCTCCCGCCGCCGGCCTAGGAAAAGCCATGCGGCCACGAGGGCGGGCAGCAAAGCCACGACAAGGAACACCGTACTGAATCCCGCCTGAAAGGACGCGTCGTCAGCTGCCCGGCCGCCGGAAAGCATTGCAAAGGCGAGGCTCAACAGGCTAGCCGCGGTGATGACTCCGACCGTTCGGGTTACTTGCGCCAGGCTGCCGGCAACACCACGTTCAGCGGGCGGCATCGTCCCGGTGATCACGTCCAGGACCGAGACTTGGAACAGGCCGAGACCCGCGCCGGTCAGGAACAGCGGAACTGCCATCAGCACCACTCCCGGATAGGAAGGCCACAAGCCGATCCCTGCCAGACCCGCGGCGGTCAGTGCCGCAGCCGTGCCCGCCGCCGCCCGCGCACCCCAGGTCTCGATCAGCCGGCCCGCAAAGGCGCTGACCACCGCCGTGCCGAGCGGGCTGCAGGCGAGCACCAAGCCGGCCGTACCGATATCCAGCGCCGTCAAACGGGCGAGGAAATAGGGCACGATCAGCATGATTGCGAAGCCGGCGAACGCAACAAGGGCGTTGGCAAAATTCAGCCCGCTGAAATCCGCCCGGCGGAACAGATGCAGGGGCAATATCGGCGTCGCCGACCGGCGTTCATGCACCAGGAACATCCGGACGGCGAAGGCCGCCACCAATCCCGCAGTCATCGGCACCAGCAGTTGGTCGGCGGCGACCTGGAGCCGGTTGATGGTCAACAGCACGGCCGCCACCGCCCCTGCCAGCAGGAAGGCCCCCTTAGCGTTCATGCTCGCTCCCGTCTGCCACGCCGCCTGCCGCTCGCGCCCAGGCAGGCTCCAGATCAACAGCAGCGCGCCGAGGCAAAGCGGCACCCGCATGCCAAAGACACCGGGCCAGCCGAACTGCGCCACCATCAAGCCGCCCACCGACGGGCCCAGCGCCATACCGACCCCGAACATCAGCATATAAAGGCCCAGCATGCGTGCCCGCCGCTCCTCCCCTGCCAGGCTGGTGATGAGGGCCGGGCCGCAGCTAACGATCAGGGCCGCTCCGATGCCCTGCGCGATCCGGGCAAGCAACAAAATCTCGAAGGTGGGAGCAAGAGTGAGAGCGATAAAGGCCAGCGTACTCCAAGCCATGCCAATGCCGAAGATCAGTCGCCGCCCGAACCGGTCCCCGAGGCGCCCGCAAAAGAGCATGAGGCTCGTGTGCGTGAGAACGTAGGAAATAACCACCCACTGGATCTGCACGATCTCGATGCCGAATGAGCGGGTGATATCCGGGAAGGCGATGTTAACGGCAGAGTCGAGCGGCACCACCGAAGTGCCGAGACCGATGGCGGCGACCGCCAGCCAGTCCCGCGCTATCATGAAGCGAACAGATCCTGGACCGCCTGACGGATGAACGCCTCGTCATCCGGGTTGTCGGT
>CAYYSC010000076.1:0-10412 GCA_964474065.1 uncultured Rhodospirillales bacterium
TCGCTTTCCCTCAGGAGCTTGTCGTAGATCTTCGATTTTTCCGTTACCCGCAGGCAGTAGGGAACCTTGACTACGCAAATCCGGTCGAGGAACGCCTCGTTGTTACGGTTGTTCCGGAACTGCTGCCACTCCGCTTCGTTGGAATGCGCCAGGATAATGCCCTGGAACGGCATCGCACCAAAGCTCTCGGTGCCGGTGTAGTTGCCTTCCTGGGTTGCCGTCAGGAGCGGGTGCAGAACCTTGATCGGCGCCTTGAACATTTCGACGAATTCCAAGAGACCTTGCGTCGACCGGTTCAGGCCGCCGGAATAGCTGTAGGCATCCGGGTCCGCCTGGCTGAAGTGTTCCAGCTGCCGAATGTCGAGCTTGCCGACGAGGGCGGAAATATCCTGGTTGTTTTCGTCGCCCGGTTCCGTCTTGGCGATGCAAACCTGCCGCAGTTTCGAAGGCATCATGCGCTCAACCTTGAACTGCGAGATATCGCCGCCGAACTCGTCCAGCCGCTTTACCGCCCAGGGGCTCATTAAACCGGTGATACGGCGGCGCGGAATGCCGTATTTCTCTTCCAGCAGCTCGCCGTGGCGCTCCGGATCGAATAAGCCGAGCGGCGACTCGAAGATCGGGCTTACCTCATCTCCGGCTTTCAACACGTAAACCGGATGTTCTTCCATCAGCCGTTTCAGCCGTTCGGCGAGTGTTGACTTGCCGCCGCCCACGGGCCCCAGCAAGTAGAGGATTTGCTTTCGCTCCTCCAGGCCTTGCGCGGCATACTGGAAGTAGCCGACGATCCGTTCGATCGTCTCTTCCATCCCATAGAAGTCGGAAAACGCCGGGTAACGTTTGATTGTTCGGTTTTGAAAGATCCGCCCAAGTCGGGGATCTTTTGATGTGTCGATGGTCTCCGCTTCGCCGATCGCCGCCACCATCCGTTCTGCCGCGGATGCGTACATCATTGGGTCCGTGCGGCAGGCGATGAGATAGTCTTGGAGAGACATCTCTTCCTGAGCGCGCTTGGCGTACCCTTTTGTGTAGGACTCAAAAATATCCATTGCCGATCTCCAGATGCAGTGGCTTCAGATGCACTGGCCATGCATCTATGGCTAGTTCCTTTGGCCTGTTCCCTCCGGTCTCCACTATGGAGCTGTTCCTCCCGGTGCCTGGTCCTTACTACGTAGGGAGGACTTCCCCCGATTTCCAAGCTTGACCACTATGTATCAACACTCTCTCAGCTAAAAAGCCTAGCGCTGCCAACTGTGAAGGTCGAGCACCGGATTCGCTTCATTTGGCACATAGTGACGCCATACCAAATTATGGAGAGTGTCTTTGAGACGAAGGCGCAACAGTACCTCCCCGTGCCTGAAACAAAGCCATGTTGACCGCTTTGCAGGCATTTCTCGAAGGGGCTTTATACTCCCCATTTCTATAAGACGTGGTGCGCCATAGGACCTATAGCAAGGCGTGCTCCAATCGAGGGAACCTCTACGGCGGCGCTGTTCGTAGATCGGCGTAGCGGGCAAGCGATCCGCGGGCAGGTGGAAAGCGCTTGCCGAAGCGGCCTCTTCGCAAGGCGCGGCATGGGCAGGCTACCGCTCAGGCCAAGAGCCGGGGTTTTCGATCCTTAGGCCGACCGGGCGCAGCCGAACCGTCTCCCGTTTTGGCGAATCCCCATCAAATCAGCGAGAATTCTCATCAAATCGGCCATAACCAGCCAGTCTGAGCCGTTTCAAGGTGAAAATTGGGCTTCAGGGGATGGGGTAGCGCTCCTGGCATTGCGTGATCGGGACGGGCAACCTTGTAGTAGGCAGGTAAGGCAGTGCGGTCAGATTTCATCATTCTTTTCAGTGACATGAATTCACGGATCGCCATGCTTGATGCCCAGCCGGTTGGGGCGTCTTTGCATCGCAGCTGGTAGCGGGTAAACGGCCCTTGGAACTCTGAAGCCGGAAACGTGAAGCATCAAAAAAAAAGAAAATCGCGGTCTCCGGAGACCGCGATTTTCCTGAAGAAAGTTCCAACCGTTCATAACTGGCGATGCTTTGTCCGGACCGCCGTCCTGCAGAAAGCAACGGTGCGCAAGCTGGCGAGTGCCGTAGGTTGGCGGCTCAACGTGAGGTGTTCAGGCGTGCGGCCTCCGCCATCACGTGGATAGCCTCTTCCTGGCTCGTTCGCACGGTCAGAGAAGAGGCGCCGCATTCCTCCCAGGCGTTGTAGCGCTGCTTGATGCGCGCTGGCGGGCCCATTAGCGATTTTAGATCCACCCACTCGTCCGGCACGGCCGCGGCTGCCTCCTCCTTATGGCCGGCAAGGTAGAGTTCCTGGATTCGCTTGGCAGCATCGCCGAATCCGCGACGCACCATCAGGTCGTTGTGGAAATTCTTGTCCTGATGGCCCATGCCCCCGACGTAAAGCGCCTCGCGCGGCTTGAGCCGGTCAATGGCGGCCTTCACGTCGTCGTCCACGTCGACAAAGACGCTCGCCTGGATCTCGAAGTTGTGCCAGCCCTTGTCAACGCCCTTTTTGCGAGCGCGCTCAAAGCCGGTTTCGAGCCACGGCTTGTATTCTTCCAGCGAGCCGGGGACGAACCCGAGCGGCAGCCAGCCATCGGCAACCTCGCCAGTGAGCCGCACGGAGGACTCTGCCCCGGAACCGATGTATATCGGAATGTCCGGGTTCATGTGCAGGATGGACTTGAGCGGCTTGCCGATGCCAAGCGCGCCTTCCCCCGTGTAGGGCAGGCTGATTTCCTTGCCATCGTGCGTGACAGGCTCTTCCCGCTTCAGGATCTTGCGGATGATTTCCACATAGTCCTTCAACCGGTAGTAGGGGCGGCCCCAGGGCTGGCCGTACCATCCCTCCACGATCTGCGGCCCGGAAACGCCGATGCCGAGGATCACGCGGCCGCCGCCGGCCATGGCGTCGATGGTGCCGGCGCACATGGCGGCGTTGGCGGGCGTGCGTGCGGCGAGTTGGATGATGCCGGTGGCGAGCTTGATCCGCTCGGTCTTCGCGGCGAGATAGGCGAGCGGCGTTATCGCGTCGGAGCCGTAGGCCTCCGCCGTCCAGACACTGTCGTAGCCGAGCCGTTCGGCAAGCTGTACTCGCTCGACCGGCAGGTTCATCTGTGCACCGGAGTAGCCGATGGAAAGACCGAGTTTCATGGGGCGTGTTCCCTGGTTGGCGGTTGCGATGGTCGCGCGAGCGTACACCAATCGATCCGGGGCCGGGAGTAGGCGAACCATGGCCAAATTGCCAGGCGCCGAAGGCATAGCGGGCAAGTGGGCCGGAGCGTTGCTGCCGCCGGACTGCTTGGGCTCAATACCAGACGCCGGTGCGGCGCCAGCGAGGCGGCGCGCCGATACGCGGCCACGAAGGCTGTAGAAGACGGCTGGGGATGAGTTCTCCTCGCTTGTCCGGGTCGGGCTCCAGGGCTTTCAGCCGGTCGATCCGGTCTTCGGTGCGGGGATGGGTACGGAGGAGGGACGGCTCTGGAATCCGGCGGCCGGGGAACAGCATTTCCTCCCAGAACCGGCCGGTAGAGCGTTCCAGTTTGCCAAGGGCGGAAGCGAGTCCCATCGGGTCGCCGGTCAACCGCGCGGCGCCCAGGTCGGCGTTGAACTCACGGGCACGGGAGAGCGCGAGTTGCAGCAGGCTCATGATAGTCGGGGAAAAGATCAGGATCAGCGGCGCGATCCAGGGGATGTGAACCTCCCCCATCAAAATGAGGGGAAGATTAAGCAACAGCAGGAACTGGCCGACATAGGAAGTGATTGTGGTGAACCGGGCCATTCCGTCGGCCAATCCCATGATCCAGAGATCGCGGTGGGCCATATGGCTGATCTCGTGCGCTAAAACACCCGTCAACTCTCTCTGATTTAAAAGACGCAGCATGCCATCGCTCACCGCAATCGCTGCCTGTTCGCCACGCCCGACGGTGAAGGCGTTGGGGAGCGAGCTTGGGAGATAATACAGATCGGGCCGGCGTTTGAGTTCGGCGCGGTCTGCCAGAATGTCCAGAATGCGGATGCCTTCTGGAAAAGACTGTGAGTTGACGCGTTTCGCGTTGTAGAGCGACAGCATCACATCCGAAGGCAGAGACGGTGATAGCAGCAGGAGAATCCCGATCCCCACGATCGCCCAGATGGCACCCGCAGTCCCGAAAAGCACGCTGGCACAGATCCAGACAATCGCCGTCATCCCTGCAATCAAAAGGATGGAGTGGGCGATATTCAAAAGGCGATGGCGCCACGTTGGACTCATAGTCACCTGATTGGCTGGCGTTACCGATCGGAGAAGCGGAAACGCCGCTTGCCCAGACCCTGGAATGGGGGAGGGGAACGGCGGAGTTCCAGATCCGGAATGCACTCTTGCGGCTATTCGAAGAAACCGAGCATTGCCCGAGCGCAGGCGTCCGGCTGTTCTTCCGCCACAAAGTGGCCGCAGCGCAAGGGCGTTTCGCTAATCTTGTTGGTCCACCGTCGCCATGCTTCGATGGGCGAGCCAGCGCGGCGGTTGAGGTATCCTTCGCCCCAGATGACATGCACCGGACAGGCGATCTGGCTGCCGGCGTCTCTGCTGGCCTGATCGTCGGCGCGATCGATGCTGGCGCCTGCGCGGTAGTCGTTGCAGGTGGCGTGGATCACTTCCGACTTTCGAAAAGCCGTACGGTAGTCGGCGAGCGCCTCTGTGGTCAGGCCGTCGAAATTGCCCGCCCAGCGCCGGAGCAAGTGCTCCAGATAAAAATCAGGATCCTTGCCGATGAGGGTCTCCGGAACCGGCGCCGATACGGCCAGAAACTGCCAGTGATAGCCTGCAAGCGCCTTGTCGGCATTTAGTCCCTCCCACATATCCAGGGTCGGGATGATGTCCAAAGCGGCATACTTCTCCACCCTTTCCGGGTGGTCCAGGCAAAGGCGGAAAGCGACCCGCGCGCCGCGGTCGTGACCTGCAAGCCGGAACTTCCGATGACCGAGTTGGGTCATCAGATCGGCCATCGTCTGCGCGGTTGTCCGTTTGGAATAGGCGCGATAGTCGGGGTCGCAGAGCGGTCCCGAGCTGCGCCCGTAGCCGGGCAGATCCGGAATGACGAGGGAGAACCGCTCGGCGAGTTTCGGGGCCACGGCATGCCACATGGCATGAGTCTGCGGGTAACCGTGCAGTAGCAACAGTGACGGGCCACTGCCGCCGAGGCGGACGTACAGCTCATTGTCTCCGACAACGATCCGTTTTTCTTCGAAGCCTTCGAACATCTGCATTGTGCCCCGGATTGATCCGGGGCCTCCTTCCGAAAGGGTCTCCCGTCCCAAGGACTACAACACTTCCTCCGCCATAAGGCGGATCGCGTCCACGTCTGCGCCGCGGAGCAGCATGCTGTCCACTTTCCGCTCCTTGGCGGCGGCCTTCCAGTCGACAAGACGCTCCCGGATGCGTTCGCGTGGGCCGACCAGCGCCACCTCGTCCACCAGTGCATCCGGCACCGCGGCCGCTGCGCCGGCGCGGTCGCGGCCGAGGAACTTGTCCTGGATTTCAACGGCCGCATCGTCGTAGCCGAGCATCTTGCAGTAGTCGTTGTAGAAGTTCTTATCCCGAGCGCCCATGCCGCCGATATAGAACGCCATGTGCTCCTTGATCGGCTGGCGGCAGGCATCCAGGTCGTCGCCGACCTTCACCTCGACGAACGGCAGAATGTCAAAGTTCTGTAGGGACTTGCCCGGCGCTTTCGCGAAGCCCCGCTCCAGCGGTTCGCCGAAAAGGTGAAACTTCTCCGGCGCCATGAAGATGGGGAAGATGCCGTCTGCGTGCTGCGCCGCGTTCTCCACGCCTTTCGGCGAGAAGCTGGCCGAATAGATTTTCATGTCCGGGTCGCCGTGCAGGATCGAGCGAAGCGGCTTGCCGAGCCCGGTCGCGCCGGGGCCGTGATAGGGGATCTGGTAGTGCTCGCCCTCGTATTCGAGCGGCCCCTTTCGCTCCAGGATCTTGCGGATGACCTCGATGTATTCCTGGGTGCGCTTCAGCGGCTTGCCATAGGGCACGCCGTGCCAGCCCTCGATCACCTGCGGGCCGGAGGCGCCGATGCCCAGAATGAACCGGCCGCCGCTCATGGCGTTGAGGGTCATCGCGGTCATCGCAGCCAGGGACGGGGTGCGGGACTGCATCTGGCAGATGGCGGTGCCGACCTTGATCGTGGTCGTCTGGGCCAGTACCCAGGCCGCGGGCGTGATCGCATCGCTGCCCCATGCCTCCGACGTCCAGACCGAGTCGAAGCCGACACGCTCTGCCTCCTGCACCCGATCCATTCCTACATCCATCGAAGCGCCGGAATATCCCAGCAGCAGACCCAATTTCATGCGTTTCTTCTCCGCAATTCGTGCATGTTGGCAGCCAAGTTCCCATGGCGCGGGATGTTGAGCAAGCCCGCCGACGGCCGCTTGCTCCTATGCTGCCGGGTCCTCCCTGGGGAGGCAGCCGAAGAATACGTTGTTCAGGACAAAATAGGGGGCAGCCAGGACCGGATATCCCAACAGAATGACCGCGGGCAGTTCGAGAAACGCAAGCCCGGCAGGGAACAGCTGCCAATCCCAAAGGCCCACTGCCGCGTTGACGGCTTCGTAGAGGGAAGCCAGGCACACCGTGCCGAACCAGAATCCGGCAGCCTGCCGCGGTCGGGCTAGTGCCCACCCAAGGAGACCGAGCGTGCCGAAGCTCACCGCCAGGATCTCCGAGGACAGCACCACGACCGCGCCGGCGGCGAACACGGTCGCGATGTCCGGCAGCCGGGATATGGCCGACAAGGCACCAAAGGCGACCAGCAGATACAATCCCGCGAACAGGAGGCGCTCGCCGGCGATCCGGGGACCGCGCAGTTCCTGGAATTGCAGGATGGTGAGGCTGAAGAGCAGATAGGATAAGGCGGAATTCAGGACAAAGAACAGCCAGTCGGCGCCTATAGCCGATGCCGGATCTGCTGCAGGCGGGTAGGCGAACAGGCCGAGCCGGTGGCCGATCAGCCCGTCGAACACCAGGCCGATTGCGAACACGCACAGAAAATAGAGCGCTATCCAGCGGGCGCCACTTCGCCGGAAAACCGCGCGATCAGCTTTGAAGAAGTGCGTTCGGGTCGTCCGGTTCAACCACATGCCGACCAGACGGAGGCCCGCCAAGATCAGTGCCTGAAACAGCAGCATGAGAAAGAAGGGGCCGACCCATTCCGGAAGCGTCACCGGCATTCGCCTTTCGGCTGTCGCTGATCGTCAACTTCACATGGGGGTGCCTTCTGTCTGCTTCCATGCGGCGCAGCAGGGCAGACCCTGCGCAGAACCCGCAGGCGGGCTAGCCCTTCAGACCAATTGCCTCGGCATAGGTGCGGCAGGCATTTATATGGTCATTGAGGGTCTCGAACGGCGCGTCGATGGTGCGGAAGGTGCAATGGCTGATGCCGGTCTCGCGCCAAGCCTCCGTGTCAGCAACCCACTGATTGACCGAGCCGCGCTTGGCCATGGTCACGGCGTTGATCGCGAACTTCGACTTGTCCCGTCCGTACTTGTCGAGCCAGCCGGAGACTTGGTCCAGGACGCGCTTGCCGTCCTCGTCCGGCAGCATCCAAGGCTTGGTGAACCAGCCATTGGCGATGCGACACGCCCGCTCCACCGCCACATCCTCGAACGCTCCAATCCACAGCGGGATCGGCTGCTGGACCGGCAGCGGGTTGATGCCTGCATCGTTGATCGTGTGATACTTGCCTTCGAAGGTCACCAGGTCCTCGGTCCAGAGCTTACGGAGCACCTCGAACTGTTCCTCGTACCGCCGGGCGCGGTTGCGGAAATTCTCGTTCAGGGCGACGTACTCAACCTCGTTCCAGCCGATGCCGACGCCGAGGGTCAGCCGGCCCTGGCTCAGCACGTCGACTTCCGCCGCCTGCTTTGCTACCAGCGCGGTCTGCCGCTGCGGCAGGATTAGAATGGCCGTCGCCATCCGTACCTTCTGCGTTACCGCTGCGAGGTAACCGAACAGCACCAGGGGCTCGTGAAACTGGCGATCCCGGGTGTAGGCCGCCGACCAGGGGACGTTCGGATCGGGCGCGCGCGCGCCGAGCACGTGGTCGATGCAGGAGATGTGCTGGAAGCCCATTTCCTCAACGGCTTGAGCGAAATCGCGGATTTTGTTCGGGTCCGTGCCGATCTCGACTTGCGGGAAGGCAACACCAATTTCCATTTGCGCGGTTCCTTGTGGCACGATTTTGCGGAACAATCCCGCGGTTGGCGAGCTTACGCAAGGCTTGGGTAAACAGCGGACTCTATCAAAGCTGTGTGACCGGGGTCACTTCCATCCAACTATTGGCCACCTGTAGGGTAGCGGTAAGTTAGCCGCGCCCTCCAGCCGGAGTTTGCAATGATTCGGTTATTCGCCCTCGCTCTTGCCGGAGCACTTTTCGTCCTGCCGGGCATTTCCGCGCTCGCGGCTGACGTACCTCAAGCTTTGGCCCGGCTGATGAGCGAAGCACACAAGAGCGGTGATTGGGCCGACCGGGCGCTTGAGCGGTTCTACAGCCAGCGCGGCCACACTCCGCTTTGGGTAGGCGAGGACGGCCGGAATGCCATGGCGGAGCGGATGCTCAGGCTTATGGCCCGGGCGGAAAGCCAAGGTTTGAACCCTTCCGACTATATGGTCCCGCCAAGCTACGGGCATACGGCCACCGACCGGGCCCGGGACGAACGCAATATCAGCCGCATGGCGCTGCGTTACGCACACCATCTTTCGGCCGGACAGGTGGATCCCCGGCAGGTGGGCGTAAGGCATCAACGCTTGCCGCAACCGGTAGACCCGTCGAGGGTCCTAGAATCCTTGGCCGCGGGCACCGAGCCTGCGAGGGTATTCTCCGGTCTCGGCCCCCAGGATCAGGCATTCCAACGTCTGCGGTCGGCGTACAATCGGCTACAGGGGACGGTGGCTGCAGGCGGTTGGGCTCCGGTGCCGCAGGGGGCCACTCTCTGGCCTGGCGATAGCGACCCGCGCGTCATTTCCTTGCGGCGGACATTGTGGGAGCGTGGCGACCTGCGGGAGCCGGAGGCCGGCTGGTCGCCCGTTTACGATGAAAGCCTGGAGCGTGCCGTCCGCCGGTTCCAGCGTCGTCATGGCCTGGATGAGGACGGCGCGGTCGGCAGCGAAACCCTGGGCGCGCTGAACGTTTCTGCCGCCAAGCGCCTCGATCAGCTCCGGGTAAATCTGGAGCGGCGGCGCTGGCTGGATTTCCGGCCGAATGAACGGCACATCCTGGTGAATGTGCCCGCCTACGAAACGAAGGTCATGAGAGGGCACCGGGTGACCTTGTCCAGTCCGGTAATCGTGGGCTCCCGCCGCCATCAGACGCCCGAAATCTCCGCGGACATGACGCACCTGGTGTTGAATCCGTATTGGTACGTCCCAGCGAGCATTGCCAACGAGGAAATGCTGCCCAAGCTTCGGAAAGACCCGATGACGCTTGCAGAGCAGGGATTCCGGGCTTTTACCTCCTGGGGGGATGGCGGCTCGCAAGTCCCCTTTACTTCGATTGACTGGAATGCGGTAAGCCGGATGCCCGTCCGACTGCGGCAGGAGCCGGGCCCGGGTAATGCGCTTGGCGAGGTCAAGTTTATGTTCCCCAACGAGGATAACATCTACCTGCACGATACTCCGGGCAAGCATCTATTCCGCCATACTGACCGCGCGTTCAGTCATGGATGCATTCGAGTGGCGAGGCCAATCGACTTGGCGGAACATTTGTTGCAGGAGCGGGCCGACTGGGACCGACAGCAGATCCTGGCCATGATCGAGAGCGGGGAGCGGCGGACCGTGCATCTCCACGAAACCATCCATGTGCGGATCGTCTATCATACCGCCTGGGTCGACCCGAAGGGCGTCGTTCATTTCCGCAAGGATGTGTACGGCCGTGACGGGACGCTGATGCAGATGCTGAATCCCCAGGCTTGAATCCGGGCGGATCGGGTCAGGCGCCCTGGAAACGGGGAGGCCGGCGCTCGAAAAATGCCGAAACCGCCTCCGCGTGATCCTGGGTGGTTTCCGTCAGGATGACTTCTTCTGTGTCCATGTGTACGGCCAAATCGGCTAAAGCGTTGGCATAGGCGTTGATCGTCTTTTTGGTCATGCGCGCCGGCAGCGGCGGCATGGCCCCCGCTTTCTCCGCCCAGCCGATAGCCCGCGCTTCTACTTCGCCGTCGGGCGCGATGTCCTGGGCCAGACCCCAGGCGGATGCCTGCTCCGCAGAAATGCGATCGTTCCCCATCAGCAGGATCTGCTTGGCCCGTGCCGGGCCGACCAAATTCACCAGACGCGGGATCGACCCCCAGCTCATCGACAGGCCGAGGGGGATTTCGGGCGCGCGAAAGTGGGCGTTTTCGCCAACGACCCGCCAGTCCGTT
>CAYYSC010000077.1:0-10099 GCA_964474065.1 uncultured Rhodospirillales bacterium
CAGCTTCCTCAACCATTTTTTCAGTAACCCCAAGCCCGGAAAGCTGTTTTGCCATTGCCACGGGCCGGCCGGACACGTGGCAGCCTCAGCCCGCGTGGTCGCCGAACGTCTCGACGAATTTTCCCGCCTCCGGGCGCTTTTTGCCGGGAGCCGGTTTGGTTGGCGTGCCGAGATAGAGGAATGCAACGATCGTGTCTTCTTCTTTCAGGCCGAAAAAGCCCTTTACGTGCGGATCGTACGCATTGTCGCCAGTCAGCATCACGCCGCCGAAACCCTTGGCCTGGGCTGCCAGTTGCAGAGCAAGCGCCGCTTGTCCGGCAGAGACGATCTGCTCCACGCGCGGAACTTTCGGATTATCCTTGGTGCGGGCGAGCACCGCCACCACTACCGGCGCCCGCATGGCCCGGTTTAACTCGGCATCGACAGCTTCCTGGTCCGCGTCCGGCTTCCGGGCTTTCAAGGCTTCCGCAAATACCTCGCCCATCCTGGCGCGATCATCCCCGCGCATCACGACAAAGCGCCACGGCCGAACCATGCCGTGGTCGGGCACGCGTGTGGCAGCCTCGAACATCTCGGCAAGATCCGCGTCGCTAGGCCCCGGCTCGCCCATAAACCGCGGAAGGGTGGAAGTGCGTTCTTTCAGCAGGGTAAGAGCGTCCATCGTGCTGTCTCCTGAACGGCTGTGGTCTTGGCCTTTGATCCTGTCCAGCCATCATCGCCGCAAAAGCGGGAAACGCAACAGAAGCCGCGCGCGCGTCGACGCGCGCGCTCCATTGAAGCGCCCGGCGGTCTGGCGGCTGCCGTCTCCTCGCTGTACAACCGGGCCACCGGCAATCACTGGAGAAGCTCATGGTCCGACTACTGGCAAGCATCCTGGCGCTGCTCCCCTTGCCGCTGGCAGCGCACCCCGATCACCCTCCCGGCGGGCCGCAATCCATCGAAGAAGTGCTGCATTACATCTTTTCGTTCGACCACTACGCAGGCACGATTGCGGTCATCGTGGCCGGCATTCTTTTCATTGCGTACCGTAACGTGCGCCGGCGGCTGATCGGGCGGAAAGGTGCCAGCGCGCCGAAAGAAGACGAGAACGGCTGAACGGTCCGGCCCGCTCATCTGCTAACTCTTGGGGGGCAGCCCACTCTGCCTTGTCGCCGGCCAACGGCCGCGTGTTTAATGCGGCGACGGCAAAAGAAATGGCAAGGCGGGTCACATGTCCGAAGCGATTGACTTGACGGTAAACGGGGAAGCGTGCCGGGTTTCCACCGAACCCATGACGCCACTACTCTTCGTTCTCCGCAACGAACTTGGCCTCACCGGCACGCGCTACGGCTGCGGACTGGAGCAGTGTGGCGCCTGCATGGTGCTCCTCGACGGCCGGCCGGCCTATGCCTGCACCACCCCCGTGGGCGATGTGTCGGGGCGCAAGATCGTAACTATCGAAGGCATGGGAAACACAGACGCCGGCCTGCACCCGCTCCAGCAGGCCTTTCTGGAAGAACAGGCCGGTCAGTGCGGCTATTGCCTTTCCGGCATTTTGATTTCAGCGAAAGCGCTACTGGATGTGACCCCTCACCCCTCCCGCGCGGAAATCGTCCAGGCGCTGGACAAGCACCTCTGTCGTTGCGGCGCGCATAACCGCATCCTGCGGGCGGTCGAACGCGCAGCAACTCGAAGGGAAGCAGCCCGATGAACGCTCCTGCCCTGCCCCTCAGCCTGACCGCAAATCCGCGCCTCGACCGCTGGATCAAATTCCAGGACGACAGAAACGTCCGCATCGCCAGCGGCAAGGTGGAGATCGGCCAGGGGATCGTCACCGCGCTCAGCCAGATCGCGGCGGAAGAACTGGACGTGCCGCTGGACCGCGTGCGCCTCCTCTCCGGCAGCACGGAGGAAGGCCCCGACGAGCTCTACACCAGCTCCAGCCTCTCCATCATGGTGTCGGGGACGAGCATCCGCCTGGTCTGCGCCGAGGCGCGCCTGATGCTGACAGAACAGGCAGCACTGCGTCTGAACTGTTCCCCGGAGGACTTGAGCGTCCGCGACGGCGCCTTCTACCTGGACGACGGCACGGCGACCGGCCTGGACTATTGGGACTTGGCGCCCGCGCTGGATTTTTCCCAGCCGCCCACAGGGCGGGCCACGCCGAAGCCCGTCTCCGCCCATCGCATTGTCGGCAGCAACCTGCCGCGCTTGGATCTGCCCGCGAAGCTGACCGGCGGCGGCTTTCTGCATGATTTTGCCCGACCTGGCATGCTGCACGCGCGCACCCTGCGCCAGCCGGGGCCCGAGGCGCAATTGGACTCCCTGGACGAGGAGGCCGTCCGCCGTGCCTCCCGCGACCCGGCCCTGAAAGTCGTGCGCCGGGCAAATTTCGCCGCTTTCCTCAGCGACCATGAATACATGGCAGAGCGGGCGGCCGGAGCGGCGGAACGGCTCGCCGTTTGGCGCAATGCCCGCGACATCGACCAAGCCGCGCAAGAGGGGCGCTGGCTGATCGGTCAGCCCTCCATCGACCGGGCGATCGGCGACGAGGGCACTCCGCCCCCTGGCCTGAAGACAATGGAAGCCACCTATACGCGCCCGTACATCGCGCATGCCTCGCTGGGCCCCTCCGCCGCAGTGGCAGAATATTCGGATGGGCACCTGACGGTCTGGTCGCACGGCCAAGGAATGCATCCGCTCCGCAAGAACATCGCGGCTGCGCTGGGCATGCCCGTAGAGGAAATCACCTGCCACCACCTGCACGGCCCAGGCTGCTACGGGCATAACGGCGCTGACGACGCAGCATTGGATGCTGCCATCGTCGCGATGGAGTTGCCGGGAACTCCGGTCCGCCTGCAATGGCGGCGCGAGGAGGAGTTCCGTCACGAGCCCGTTAGCCCCGCCATGGCGGTAACCGTCCGGGTCGCCGTTGACGAGCAGGGCAAGCCCGCCGACTGGACGATGGAAATCTGGAGCGGCACCCATGTCCAACGGCCGGGCACGACCAGCGGCTACCTTCTCGCCGCTACCGCCCTGGAAAATCCGCCGCCCCCGGTCGAACCCACCGATCCGCCGGAGGAACGCGGCGGCGGCGGTACGCGCAACGCCCTGCCCTGGTATGATATTCCGGCCAAGCGGATCGTGCACCACTTGGTGAGGCACGTCCCTGTCCGCACATCTGCGCTCCGGGGACTGGGCGCACCAACCAATATTTTCGCGCTCGAAAGCATGATCGACGAACTCGCCGCCAGGGCGGGAGAAGACCCCCTCGCCTACCGCATCGGCTTGCTCTCCGATCCCCGGGCTCGCACGGTGCTGGAACGGACCGCAGAGATGGCCGGCTGGCAGAATCGCGGCAAGGGTGGAGACGGTGGAGGCCTGGGCATCGCATTTGCCCGCTACAAGAACATGGCCGCCTATTCTGCTGTTGCCGTAGCCGTAACGGTCGATGAGCAGGTGCGGCTGGATCACATTTGGAGCGTCACCGACGCGGGGCTGGTCATCAATCCGGATGGCCTGAAGAACCAGCTCGAAGGCGGCATCCTCCAGGGCGCGAGCTTCGCCCTAAAGGAGCGGGTGCTGATCGAGGGTGACGGCATCCAGTCGCGGAACTGGGACACCTACCCCATCCTCCGGTTCAGCGAGGTGCCGGCCGTAGACGTCGCGCTGATCCAACCGAACGGGCACCCCCCGCTCGGCGTCGGAGAATGCACGGTTGCCCCGACCTGTGCCGCGATCGGCAATGCCGTGGCCCACGCGCTCGGCCAGCGGATCTACGACATGCCCCTGGACCGGGACCGGATCATGCAGGCCTTGCTGAAAGCGGAAAACACCTGCTGAGCGGGAAAGATTGCCAGCCGATGCGAATTTGCGCATCGTCCGCCACATGAAAGGGAATTGGCGCTGGGCGGGCCTATCCGTCCGACTGCTCTTGTTGACGGTCGTCTTCGTGATGCTGGCCGAGGTGCTAATCTATGCGCCCTCCGCGGGCCGTTTCCGGCTGACGTACCTGCAAGACCGGCTGTCCGACGGCCACTTCGCCACGATGGCCTTGGAGGTCGTGCCGTATGGGACGCTGGACGCGCCGCTGGAAGACAATCTTCTGCGTCATGCGGGAATCGAGAGCGTGGAAGCTCGGCTCGGCAACCATTCGATGCAGATGCTGGGCGGCGAAAAGGTGCCGAGCCCCGATACAACCGTAGATTTAAGGCAGGCAAGTTTCTTTTCCCTGATCTGGGACGCTTTCGTGACGCTCACCCATTCAGAAGGCCGGATTCTGCGGGTGATCGGCCAGTCGCCGATGAATCCGGCGGTGACCATTGAGGTGATCATGGACGAGCGCCCGATGCGGGCAGCCTTGATTGACTATTCCTATCGGATTCTCGTGCTTTCGCTGGTGATTTCCGCGATCACGGCGTCCCTTGTGTATCTCTCTCTACAACTAATGATTGTTTATCCGATCCGCCAACTGACCAGCTCCATGTTGCGGTTCCGGGATCGGCCGGAAGATGAGACCGTGGACATCGACGTATCGCCGCGGCGCGATGAGATCGGCATAGCCAAGCGCGTGTTGGCCGACATGCAGGCCGGCGTCCGTCAGGCCCTGACCCAGCGGCAGCATCTGGCTGCGCTGGGCGAGGCCGTGGTCAAGATCAACCACGACCTGCGGAATATCCTGGCCTCCGCCCAACTCGTATCCGACCGGGTGGCACAAAGCGATGACCCCCGGGTGCGCGCCGCCGCTCCCGCCTTGCTGAAGGCGATCGACCGTGCCATCGGTCTCTGCAGCCAGGTCGTGCTCTACTCTCAGGCGCGCCGCCCTTCGCTCAAGCTCACTGACGAATCTCTGCGCGATCTGCTGGAAGAGGCAGGGGATAATGTCCTCGCCCTCGGTGCTGCCCAAGGTCAGGACACCGTATGGCGTTGGGTCAACGAAGTACCGGAAAAAGCCCAGATCCGCTGTGACCGCCTGCAGTTGCTCCGCGTATTCGAGAATGTTGCGCGCAATGCATTCGAGGCCGGGGCGACGGAAATTCGCTTCACCGCCCAGCCCGAACCGGACCGCTGGAACGTCGCGGTCGAGGACAACGGGCCGGGGCTCCCGGAGAAAACGAAAGAAAATCTTTTCCAACCGTTTCAGAGTTCCGCGCGGGCCGGGGGAACAGGCCTTGGCCTTGTCATCGCGCGGGAGCTTGTCGTCGCCCATGGTGGGCGCCTATTCCTCGACCGGACGGGACCGGACGGCACCCGTTTCGTACTCGAGCTGCTGAAAGCGGCATCAAACAACAATCAACGGAGAGTTTCCGCATGACCACCGAAACCCGCGGCCGCGCGGTTTGGGACCCAAGCCAGTATCACAAGTTCGGCGATCATCGGCTTCGCCCGGCGCTGGAGCTGTTCGAGCGGGCGATGCTGGCTCTTGGTGGCCGGGAACCGGCCTCCGCCTACGATCTTGGCTGCGGCGCCGGCGAGATCGCGCGGATCATGGCGGATCGATGGCCGGGAACCCGCGTCGTCGGGCTCGACAGTTCAATGCAAATGCTGGCGAAAGCCGAGGCACAGGGCCCAAGCCGGGTAGAGTGGGTGGAGGCGGACGTCCGCAACTGGACGGCGGAGTCGAAGGCCGATCTCCTGTACTCCAACGCCATGTTCCAGTGGGTGGACGGACACGCGGAAGTATTTCCCCATTTGGCCCGGCAATTGGCGCCCGGCGGCGTGATCGCCATTCAGATGCCACTATCCTTTTCCCAGGACAGCCACATCCTGCTGCGCGAGGTATTGGAGAACTATGGCACCCCCGACCTGCGAAAGGCCGTCGGACGGAAATGGGTGGAAGATCCTGAATGGTATTATGATCTGCTGAAGCCGGTTACCGCCTTCCAGGACATCTGGGAAGTGCGGTATCAGCAGGTGCTGCATGGCAACGACCCGGTGCTGGAATGGGTAAAAGGCTCGGCTCTCCGGCCGGTCCTGACTGCTCTGGCAGAAGACGAGGCCCAGCGCTTCCTGGCGGACTACGCTGAAGCCTTGCGAAAGGCCTACCCCAAGCGCGCGGGCGGGGAAACGCTCTTCCCCTTCCAGCGCCTGTTCATCGTGGCGGGTCTTTAGCCGCTAGGTCCCCGGACTGACGGCGGCATCCACAGCCTCGCCCAGCAGCTCGACGGCCAGCGACAGCTCATCGTCGCTGGCGTTGTAAGGCGGGGCGAGGCTGACATGGTCCCCGCGCACGCCGTCGATTGTGCCGCCCATCGGGTAGCAGATCAGACCGCGGGCCAGCGCTTCCTGCGCCAGGCCACCGTTCACCTTGCTCTCGGGATCGAATACCCGCTTGCTGGTCCGGTCCTCGACGAGTTCCAAGCTCCAGAAATAGCCGCGCCCCCGGATGTCGCCGACATGGGGATGATTGCCAAAACGATCCTGCAGCATCGTCTCCAGCTTAGGACCGTGGTCGCGCACGTGCTCGACCAAACGCTCCTCCCGCAACACCTGCTGCACCGCCAGGCCGGCAGCGCAGGCCACCGGGTGCCCCATATAGGTGTGTCCGTGGGTGAAGGCGCCGGAGCCGTCGACGAACGCCTGAACCACGCCGCGGCTCGCCAGCACGCAGCCGATCGGCTGGAAGCCCCCGCCGAGCCCCTTCGCCATGACGATAATGTCCGCCATCACGCCCTCGTGCTCCATCGCATAAAGCGTCCCGCACCGCCCCATGCCACTCATCACTTCGTCGGCAATCAGCAACACGCCGTGCCGGTCGCAGATTTCGCGAATGCGCTTGAAATAACCGGACACAGCCGGCTGGCTGCCGAGGGTTGCGCCGACGACCGGCTCCGCGACGAACGCCGCCACCGCGCCAGGGCCGACGCGGAATATTTCCGTTTCCAGTTCGTCGGCGACCCGCAGCCCGTATTCCTCCTCGCTTTCGCTGTCACGCTGGTCGCGATAGGGATAACACGGTGCGATATGGCTGGCGGCTTCGGACAGCAGGGGCGCATAGGGCGCGCGGCGGGCCATGTTGCCGCCCACCGCCAGCGCGCCGAGCGTGTTGCCGTGATAGCTCTGGCGGCGCGCGATAATCCGCGTCCGCTCCGGCTCCCCCCTTTCCAGCCAATACTGCCGCGCCATCTTGATGGCCGCCTCGATCGCTTCCGAACCGCCGCTGACGACGAACACCCGAGCCATGTTGGCCGGGGCGTGGGCGATGATGTCGTCGGCGAGCGCTTCCTGCGCCGTATTGGTGAAGAAGCCGGTATGTGCGTAGTCCAGCCGCCCGAGTTGCTCCCGCACGATCTCTACAACCTTGGGGTGGCAATGGCCCAGACAGGAGACGGCCGCACCGCCGGAAGCATCCAGGTAACGCTTTCCCTGATTGTCGAAGATAAAACTGCCCCGGGCAGCGACCGCCGTCAGAGGCTGTGTGTGGAAAGAGCGGTGAAAGACATGGGACGGCATTGCCGGCATCCTCTTCGTCTCGATTTCCGGCAAATCTAGCGGCGGCTGCGGCGTTTCGCTATGGTCCCCATCGTTTTCCGCAGCATCATCGAGGGATTTCTCCGCTCATGGACCTGAAAGAACATATTCGCGGCATCCCGGATTTCCCCAAGCCGGGGATCATGTTTTACGATATCTCTACCTTGCTGGCGGACCCAAAAGCCTGGCGGCACACGGTGTACCAACTAGCGGCCCATTTGACGCCGCTTGAGCCGGATGTGCTCGCCGGGATCGAGAGCCGCGGTTTTCTGGTGGCCGCGCCGATGGCGCTTACCCTTGGCTGCGGCTTCACGATGGTGCGCAAGCGGAACAAGCTGCCCGGGGAACGGATTTCCTATTCTTACGATCTGGAGTACGGCAGCGACACCATCGAAATTCAGGCGGATGCGGTCAAACCCGGCCAGCGCGTGGTCATTTTGGACGACTTGATGGCGACGGGTGGTACGATGGCGGCCGCGGTGGAGCTGTTCCGGAGCGTCGGCGCGGACGTCGTGGGCACGGCCTGCATCATCGAACTGACCTTCCTGAAGGGCGCCGAAAAGCTGGATGTGCCGTTTCTTTCTCTCGCCAAATACGAGGAATAGGGACGCGCGCGAGAGCGCCGGCGCAAAAAAAAGGCCGCGCCAGAAGCGCGGCCCAAGTTCAGGGAGGAAACGCCCAAGATGGGTGTTGCGAAGGCGCGCCAACGCCGTTCGCACTGCACAATCTGGCTTTGTGCGTCGCACAATTCAAGGGCATTTTTGACGCAAATCGAGAAAAGTTCGCAAAAAGGCAAGGAGTAATCCCTGCGGCGCGGCGCTTACATTTGTAGCCCTTGCGGCAGGTCTCCCGGCAAAAAACCTGGATTTTCGGCGATATAGTCCTTTAATTCCAACAAGTTAAGCTCCCACCAACGGCTCCATTCGACCTGTGCAATACGCTCCGGCTCAAACCGGCGGCGCATCAACCGGGCAGGCACCCCTGCGACAATCGTATAGGGCTCCACCGGCCTTGTAACGACCGCTCCGGCCGCGATGATGGCGCCCCGGCCAATTCTTCCCGCACCCGCGAGAATGGTCGCGTTATGGCCGATCCAGACATCGTCGCCGATTTCCAAAGGCCGCGTTGAGACCTTCCATTCGTCCACGACACCAAAGCCGGGATGATACGACGCCGGATGGAGGATCGCACTTTCCGATGGATGATGGGTGTCAAACGCGGCGGCGGACCGGGCAATCGAACAATACCGTCCGATCCGTGTGCCGGGCAGAAACCGGTCCGGATCGAAGCAGCCATACGAGTACAAGCCAATCTCGAGATCGAACCATCCGCGGGCCGCTCGGCGGAGCCGATCACTCGTGTATTCGCTCTCCAGACGACGGAGCACGCGGAAGGCGAGCTTCTGCCAAGCTTGGGTTCGGACCTGAACCATTTGCCCTCCCGGCGTTTGCCGCGGCGTGATAAGTTACATCGAAGAAATCGACGTTATCTAGTTTTGCGCGAAAGAGGAAACAACCATGCGCCTCACGGACGCCCAGATCGAAGCATTCCACCGCGACGGGTACGTGTTCCTCCCCGAATGTTTCAGCCGGGCGGAAGCAGGCATGCTGCGACGGGAAGCGGACGAAGTATATGCGCAGGACCGGGAGGAAGTTTGGCGCGAAAAGGACGGCTCCACACCGCGCACCGCATTTGCCGCCCACCTCTACAATGAGGGGTTCCGCCGCCTTGGCCAGCACCCGCGCCTGATCGAACCGGTGGAGCAATTGCTTGGCGGAAAGCTGTACATGCATCAGTACAAGGTCAACGCCAAGGCCGCTTTCGACGGCGACGTCTGGCAGTGGCATCAGGACTTCGGCACCTGGCACCGGGACGACGGGATGCCTGAGCCGCGCGCCATGAACATCGCGGTGTTTCTGGATGACGTCACCGAGTTCAACGGACCGCTGATGTTCATCCCGGGCAGCCACCGGGAAGGCGTGTTCGAGGCTGGGCACGATCTGCAATCCACCTCCTACCCCCTCTGGACGCTCGACAAGGACAAGATCACCGAGCTGGCGGGACGCGGCGGCATGGTTGCGCCGAAAGGCCCGGCAGGCAGCGTGATCATGTTCCACGGCTGTCTCGTGCATGCCTCCAGCCCGAACATTTCGCCCTGGGGCCGGACCATCGTCTACCTCAGCCTTTGCGAGGTTTCTAATCACATCACCCGGTTCAAGCGGCCGGAGTGGATCGCGCATCGGGATTTTACCCCCATCGAGGCGCTTTCCGAGGACTGCCTGCAGGAATTGGTGAAGGCCTCCCCTTCTGTCGCTGCGGAATAAGGCGCTCGCATGGTTCAGATTATCGGCGCCGGCATGGGCCGGACGAGCACGGCGTCGCTGAAGGCTGCGTTGGAGCGGTTGGGTTATGCCCCCTGCCACCACATGTTCGAAATTCGCAACGTACCGCATACGGCCGACGGTTGGCGCCGTGCAGCGCTTGGCGAAAAGGTCGACTTTGCCGCCTTGCTCCAGGGGTACAAGGCTTCCTGCGACTGGCCTTCCGCAGCATTTTGGAAGCCGCTTTCCGAACGCTTCCCACACGCCAAGATCATCCTGACCGAGCGGCCGGAGGAAGCTTGGTGGCAGAGTATCTCCCAGACCATCTT
>CAYYSC010000077.1:10109-10363 GCA_964474065.1 uncultured Rhodospirillales bacterium
CTTCGCCTCGCTGACGTCGAAGCTGCCCGAAGATACACCGCCAGAACGGCGCGCTCAGCGGGAAATGGCGGAGGAAGTCATCGTCCGTGGAACGTTTGCCGGCAAGGTCTTCGACCGTGAGCACGTGCTCAGAATCTACCACGCGCACAACGCCGCCGTTAAGGCGACGATCCCGCCGGAGCGCCTGCTGGCGTTCGACGGCGCTCAGGGTTGGGAGCCGCTCTGCGCCTTCCTTGGTGTGCCGGTGCCGGACG
>CAYYSC010000078.1:0-10343 GCA_964474065.1 uncultured Rhodospirillales bacterium
GAGATTCTCCGGAGTGACTGGAGTTCAGACGTGTGCTCTTCCGATCTGTTGACCCCCATGCTTGGCAAGATCTCGGGAACGCCAAGATCTTCGTGACCAACATCGCCGCGGCGCTGAGTGACGCCGACCCGGCGGGGCGTCGGGTCTATGAACGCAATCGGGACGCCTATATCGCGGAGATCGGGACCGTAGAGCGGGAACTGCGAAACGCCCTGGCCAGCCTGCCCGGCGGACCGCATCGGGTTGTGGTGCCGCATCACGCCTTCGGCTATTTCGAGCGCGCCTATGGCCTCGAATTCGTTGCTCCGCAGGGCCTCAGCACCGAGTCCGAGGCTTCGGCGAAGGACGTGGCCCGCCTGATACGGGAAATCCGATCCGAGAACGTCGATGCGGTGTTTCTCGAGAACATTGCCGACCCGCGGCTGATCCAGCAGATTGAGCGCGAGACAGACGCGCGGATTGGGGGAACCCTGTACTCAGGCGCCTTGTCAGACCCGAACGGCCCCGCTGCCACCTATCTGGCAATGATGCGTCATAATATCCGGGCTCTGGCGGCAGCCCTCACCCGTTAGCCGGGTCCAGATCGCCGCGGCCCGTTAGGCGGCCCGCCTAACGGGCCGCCAGGGCATTACTTGCGCCCCAGTTCTACCGCCACTTGGTCGAGTGCGCCGGTCAGTCGCTCAACCAGCTGGTGGACCTCATCCTCCAGAATGACCAGCGGCGGGGAGAACACTACCCGATCGCCAACGATACGCGCGACCAACCCGCGTTCGCGCGCAGCCTCCCCGACGCGGTTGCCGACCTGCTCGCTCGCCGGGAACGGGGTGCGGGTCGCCTTGTCCGCCACCAATTCCAGGCCGCCGACCAAACCAACGCCGTTGTAGTTGCCAACCAGCGGGTGGTCTTCCAGCGCCGCCAGGCGGTCGTTCATGATGGCGCCCATCTGCCGGGCGCGGTCGACGACATTGATCTCCTCGTAAATTTTCAGCGTCTCCAGCGCCACCGCTGCGGCCACGGGATGACCGGCATAGGTGGAGCCGTGAGCGAAACCGCCGAGCTTGTCGCTTTCCGCCAGCATGCCATTGTAGACTTTCTCATTGATCATCAAGGCAGAAATCGGCTGCATCGCGGCGGACAGCGCCTTGGCGCAGGAGATCATGTCGGGCTGCAGGTCAAAGGTCTGGCTGCCCCACATGTTGCCGGTGCGCCCGAAACCGCAAATGACCTCGTCGGCGACGAACAGCACCTCGTACTTCTTCAGGACAGCCTGGATCTTCTCGAAATAAGTGGCGGGCGGAACGATGCCGCCGCCGGCGCCCATTACCGGCTCGGCGAAGAAGACCGCCACCGTATCCGGCCCTTCGGCCAGGATCAGTTGCTCCAGCGCATCGGCCATGCGCGTCGCGAACTCTTCCTCGGTCTCTCCATCCTGGTGCTGGGTGTAGTAGTGCGGAAATTCCGTGTGCCGGAACATGGAGAAGGGCAGGTTGAAGTCAGCGTGCATGTCCGGCTTGCCGGAGACGCTGATCGCTGCCGCGGTGCTGCCGTGGTAGCCGCGCTGCCGGCCGATGATCTTCACCTTTTCCGGCTTGCCGATGGCGTTGAAGTAGTACCATGCAAGCTTGATCGCGGCGTCATTGGCTTCCGACCCGGAGCACTGGAACAGCACCTTGGACATCGGCACGGGCGCGATCTTTACCAACCGTTCGGCAAGTTCCACGCTCGGCTCGTTCGAGTTGTGCCGATAGAGATGGTAGTAGCCAAGCTTAACCATCTGGTCGTAGGCGACCTGGGCCAGCCGCTCCGATGCAAAGCCCAGCGACGCGCACCACAGGCCGGCCGCGCCGTCGATGTATTCCTTGCCGTCCTCGTCGAATACACGGACACCCTGGCCCTTCGTGATCACGTCTGGCCCACGGTCCAGATGGGTGCGCAGGTTTGTCTGCGGGTGGACAATCGTCGCGATGTCGCGGGCGGAAAGGGAGTTCGGCAAAAATGTCATGGCGTACACTCCAAGGGTGGTAATGGCATTCATGCCACCTTGGCATGCCCTTGCCGCCGATGCTACCGCTACCGCTGACGCTATCGCGCCTATGGCATTTACGGCATTGCCTGCTCACGCGTGCGCGCCCCGCGAAAGCGGCTAAGATAGCGCGGTACCACCGCCTCCACGGGCGTTGGCGCGATACCCAGATCGTCGAAGCCCTTGGCGCCCGCAGTCACCACATTGTCGTGCGCCAGCAGTTTCAACTGATCGCGGGTAAGCGGCGGGCTCGGTAGCAGTTCGAAAAGCCGCGCCTGGATCGCGGCTATCGGCGAAGGCAGCGGCAGGAGAAAGCGCTTCATGCCGGCCTGCTCCAGCGTGTACTGCATGATTTCCTTCATGCTCATGATCTGCGGCCCGCCAAGCTCGTAGGTCTTGCCCGCGCAAGAAGGATCCGTCAGCGCCTTGCAGATCGCATCTGCCACGTCGCCGACATAGACCGGCTGCATCTTGGTGTGACCGCCGTCGATCAACGGCAGCGCCGGGAGGAAACGGGCGAGTTCTGCAAAACGGTTGAAAAATTCGTCCTCCGGCCCGAACACGACGCTCGGCCGCAAAATCGTAGCGGTCGGCACGGCGGTATGCACCGCGGCCTCCCCCTCGGCTTTGCTCTGCGCGTAGAGGGAGTCGCTCTCGGGGTCTGCTCCGATTGCCGAGACATGCACCAGCCGCTCAATTCCCTCTTCCGCCGCGGCCTTGGCCACGGCAGCAGCGCCCTTGGCCTGCACGTCGTGGAACTTCTGCGGTCCGAACTCGGAAAGAATGCCGACAAGATTCACAATGGCGTCCATCCCTTCGCACGCTTTCGCGACACTTTCGGGGTAACGCACGTTGGTCGGGAACAAGCTGATTTGCCCCACCGCGCCCATGGGCTTGAGGAATTTCGCGCCTTCGGTGTCACGGCAAGCGACGCGCACGGGCGCCCCGGTGGCCGCCAAACGCTTCACCACATAACGCCCGATGAAGCCGGAGCCCCCAAAAACCACTACCCGTTGATGGCCTATCGACCCGGAGCCACGTTGAAACATCGGTTCGCCGCTCGCTTTCTCTCAAAAATTGACCGCGCCCACCGCTGCGCTGCCCCTATATGCGGCGATCCGCTCGCCAGAGCAACCCGCACCGCTGCGCCGACTCCGCCTCGTCTTCGGGCCGGCCCCTCAACCAGAACCTAGTCGTCATTGTCCAAACGGCGGGAAGCGATCACCACGGTTGCCGCCATGACCATGCGCTCCGCCACGGCAGGGCCCGGGGCTGTCTCTCCCTCCGGGGCCGATTGCGCCCGCATCGCTTGCCCCTCCATCGCCTGGCTGCGCATCATCGTCGGGCGCGGCAGGCCGCTATCTTCGAAGTCCACACGGTGCACCGCGAAACCTATGTCCGGCAGCATCTTGGCAACCTGTTTCGCCTCTGCTGCCGCCCGCTCGTAGATCGCGGCGCGCAGCTTGGCCGCCGTCGCCTCTCTTTCGGCCAATGAGGGAGAGAAGTCGATCCCGAGGATGCTGAACGTCTTCCCCTTGCTGCTCGCCTGTTCCACCCGGTCGTAAATGCCGGTGAGCGCTTGCTGCGGCAGCCGGGCTTCGCCGACGATGAGCCATTGCTCGAATCCGGTATCGGTCTGCTGCCGTTCGAAACGGGTAATGCGCCAATCGCCCTCGGCCACCTGGCGAAACGAGGCCTCCGGGTCCAGGGGCGCCTCCTGCCGGCCGTCATCCGTCAACAAGGTCTTTAACTGCAACATCACCCGGGCCGACTGGGTCTCGACCCAACCTTCTTCGACAAGCCGCAGAACGATTTGATCCCGCGCCGGCCGGTCGTCATCCGCGGCGGCCGGACCGGCGGCAACGAGCGGCAGCAGCAGGCACAGTGCGGCGAGAAAGCGATTCATGGTTACCTCCTTAGAAGTCCAGATCGGCGTAATGGGGAGGGGGAGGGAAGCCAGGGACCGAATCGGCCAGTAGCGGCCGGAAGCCCGGACGGGATTTCAGGCGCTGGTACCAGATCGTTGCGCTCTCCGCATAATCCCATGGCACTTCCCCAAGATAGTCCAGCGTGGAGAGCTGCGCGGCAGCAGCCAGGTCGGCGATGCTGAGCAGGTCGCCGGCCAGCCAGTTCCGGCGATCGACCAGCCAAGCGATGTAGTCCAGGTGGTGTTTGATGTTTTGCCGCCCGGCCCGGATGGCAGCCGAATTCGGCTCGCCCACCCGGCGGATACGCTTTAGCATGCGCTCGACAAACAGGTATTCGGTGACTTCCCGATAGAACTTCCCATCGAACCAAGCGGCAAGCCGGCGGGTCTCCGCCCTGTCGGCCGGCGTCTCCCCCAACAGATTCGGGCCCGGATAACTCTCTTCCAGGAACTCGCAGATCGCCGACGATTCGGAGATCGTGGTGCCGTCGTCCTCAACCCAGACCGGTACTTGCGCGGCCGGGTTCATCGACAGGAACTCTTCCCGCCGCCGCCAGGGCTCCTCCAGCTCCAGAGAAACGCCAATGCCCTTCTCGGCCGCGACCAAGCGAACCTTGCGGCAAAACGGAGACAACGGAAAGTTATATAGCGTTGGCATAATGTTGATGAGTTTAACCTCTTGCCCGTCACATGGGCAGCAATGATTGGCCTCGCCACCCGGAGATTCGTCTATGTCGCTGGCCGCGCTGGTCCTGCTTGCCCTGGTTCAGGGCATCACCGAGTTTCTGCCGATCAGTTCCTCCGGCCATCTGATCCTGGTGCGGGAATTCGGCGCCGGTGCAGGGTTGGATACGAACGGCGCCAACGCCAACGCCGAGTTGGTGATGGACGTGGCGCTCCATGTCGGCACCCTTGCGGCGGTGATCCTCTATTCCTGGCGGGAACTCGCGCAAATCGTGCGCGGCCTGATCGGCGGTCTCACCGGCGGGCCCGCAGCGCGGCAAGGCGAGGGCTGGCATCTGGCATGGCAGGTGGCGCTGGCGACCATTCCCGTGTTCATCGTCGGCTTCCTGACCAAGGATTTTATCACGGAGAGCTCCCGCACCGTCGCCGTGATCGGCTGGACAACGCTGATTTTCGGTCTCGCGCTTTGGCTGGCGGACAAGGCAGCGACCCGGCTGACCCTGCCAAGGCTCGGCTATAGCCGGGCGCTGGTAATTGGTTTGGGGCAGGCGCTGGCGCTCGTGCCCGGCGTTAGTCGCTCAGGCATCTGCATGACCATGGGGCGGGCCGTCGGGCTGGACCGGTTCGACGCTGCCCGTTTCGCCTTGCTGCTCTCGATCCCCACCATTCTGGGTGCGGGCACTCTCGCGGGTATAGACCTGTACCAAGCCGGCGATGTCCAGTTGGAGCACGACGCGCTGATCGGCGGACTGCTGGCTTTTGGCAGCGCCTGGCTCGCCATTCTGCTGATGATGCGGTGGCTGAAGCACGCGACGTTCCTTCCCTTCGTGATTTACCGGCTCGCACTGGGCGCCGTTCTGTTATTCATGGCTTATGCCTGATCGCTCATCGCCAACCATCCTCGCTTTCGATACCGCTGGCGCGGCGCTCAGCGTTGCCGTGTGCGAGGGACAGCGGGTGCTCGCGGCGCTGCATGAACCGTTGCGGCGCGGCCATGCAGAGTTGCTGCTTCCCGCCATCGACGGCGTCCTGCACGCGGCGGGCCGCAAGCTGGCGGATCTCGATGCAATTGCGACCACGGTCGGCCCCGGGTCCTTCACCGGATTGCGAACCGGTCTTGCTGCGGCGCAAGGACTGGCGTTCGCCAGCGGACTTCCGTTGGTCGGCGTCGACCGCTTTTCCGCGCTTGCCGCCGCGACCGTCGTCCTTGGACAGAAACCGCTGGTGATTGCTTTCGACAGCCGGGCGCGCACCCTCTACGTCCAGGCCTACCGAGCCGACGGCTCGCGGCCGCCCTGCTGGCCGGCGGCAGGACGCAACCTCTCACCCGAGGAGGCGGCCGAAGAACTCGCTGAGGCGCTGCCGGAGGCTGGCTGGCTGGTGGCGGGAGAAGGCGCGCCCGCGCTGCTCGCCGCGGGGTTTCAAGGGCAGGATACCGGCATGCGCGCGCTCACGGCGACCCAAGTCGCGGCCGTCGCGCTTGCGGAATTGGCGGCCGGAGGGACCGGCTGGCCGCCCCAGCCGCTCTATCTGGCGCCACCGCGGGCCGTGCTGCCGAAGGACGGCGGCCGGCTCCGCGCACGGAGAACTTGATGCCTCAGTTCACGCCCCTCAGTCTCGAGAATACGCAAGAGGCCGCGCGCGTGCACGCGCTTGCGATGGCGGCGGGCTTTGGCGGCGAGGCCTGGACGGCAGAGACCTTCGCCACCTTGCTGCGCACGCCGGGAACGTTCGGCTGGGTTGCGGATCGTGCCGGGCTTCTGATGCTGCGCCACGCGGGAGACGAAGCGGAGGTATTCACCATCGCCGTGGCCCCGGCCGCGCGCCGCCGCGGGCTGGCGCGAGCCTTGCTCGAAACCGGCTACATCGCGCTGACCGCGCTTGGCGTGCAGCGGCTGCTCCTGGAGGTCGCCGTCGACAACCTGCCTGCCATCGCCCTATACCGCGCCGAAGGATTCGAAACCGCCGGCCGGCGCCCCGGCTACTACCGCCGTGGCGCCGGTTCCGTCGACGCGCTCACCATGGCGCGGCCCCTCTAGGCAGCCGCAGCCGCCTCTTTAATCAGGTCCGCCCCCTTTTCAGCGACCATGATTGTCGGCGCGTTGGTATTGCCGGAAGGAACGGTCGGCATGATCGAGGCATCGATAACGCGCAGCCCCTCTATGCCGTGCACACGAAGCTGGTCGTCCACGACCGCCATCCGGTCGTAGTCGGGACCCATCTTGCACGTTCCGACGACGTGATAGGTGGTCTGGCCATTGCCGCGCGCCCAGTCCAGGATCTCGTCGTAGGTCTGGAGGTCCGGCCCCGGCGCCATCTCGAATTTCCGATAGGGGTCCATCACCGGATTTTCGATGATCCGGCGCGCAATCTGAATGCCCGCAACCGCGCAATCCCGGTCACCCTGCTCCGACAGGAAATTCGGGCGAATTGCCGGCGGCTCGCCAACCCGGGCGGACTTGATATGGATGGAGCCGCGGCTGTCCGGCCGGCACTGGCCGATTACGACGGTCATGCCCGGCTCGTGCTCCAGAACCCGGGTAGCTGCGGTGTCGTAGCTGGCGGGAGCGAAGTGGTACTGCATGTCCGGCTCGTCCAGCCCCTCTTTGGTGCGCACGAAACCATAGCAGACTCCCGCCGTCAGGGTCAGGATGCCGCGGCCTCCGGTGTAATATTTCAAGATTTCCTTCACGAGATTGACGCCGCGGCTCTGCTCGTTGAGGGTGATCGGCTTGGTGACGCGCCAGCGCATGCGGGGGGCAAAGTGGTCGCCGTAATTCTCACCCACGCCAAGCAGTTCGTGCTTCACCTCAATGCCGAAGCTCTTGAGGACATCCGGCCGGCCGATACCGGAATGCTCCAGGATACCCGGCGAGGAGACCGACCCGCTGGAGACAATAACTTCCCGCCCGGCCTGGGCCGTGTGTTTTGCCCCGTGGATCGAATACTCGACGCCGACGGCCTTCTTGCCTTCCAGCAGTACCCGTTCCGTCATTGCGTTGGTGACGATGTGGAGGTTTTTGCGGGAGCGGGCCGGGTCGAGGAACGCGCGGGCTACGCTATGCCGTTTCCCGTTTTTCTGCGTGACTTGGTAGTAGCCGAAGCCCTCCTGGTTGCCGTTGTTGTAGTCCTTGTTGATCGGGAATCCCTCGGCGCCGGCCGCGTTGATGAAGGCGTCGCACATCTCATGCCGCTCGCGCATGTGCGCGACGTTCAGCGGACCGCCCTTGCCGCGGGTTTCGTCGCCGTCGCCCTCAAAATTCTCGGACTTCTTGAAATAGGGAAGCACGCTTTCGTACGACCAGCCGCGGTTGCCGAGCTGACTCCAGGAGTTGTAGTCGAGCGGATTGCCGCGGACATACAGCATGCCGTTGATGGAAGAAGAGCCGCCGAGCGTCTTGCCGCGCGGGATCGGGATACGGCGGCCCTTGACGTTGTCTTCCGGCTCGCTCTCGAAATTCCAGTTCAGCGTTTTGTGGTTCAGCAGCTTGGTGAAGCCGGCGGGAATATCGATCCACATCGACTTGTCTTCCGGCCCGGCTTCGAGCAGCAACACGGTTTTGGAGGGATCTTCACTCAGGCGTGCGGCGAGCACACAACCGGCCGAACCGGCGCCGACAATGATGTAGTCGTAGGTAGACATGCCTTCCCCATCAACGATTAGCGGGTGTTTCCTTATACTGCCGCTACTCTAGGCAAGCGGTGCCGATAGCGCCAGCGGGTTGAGAAACATCGTTGCGCGGGAAACGACGGCACGAAATCCTGGAACCGCGGGCGGGTAAATCGAATAGGCAAAGCGCCGGGGCTTTGGTAGTTTTGTCCTCCCGCTTTCCTGCGATGCCAGAGTACCGACCCATGCCCGCCGCTCTTCCCGTCATCGAAATCGACCTCGGCAGCGATACCGGAACGCGGCCGACCGCCGCCATGCGCCAGGCCATGGCCAGCGCGGATGTGGGTGACGAGCAGGCGGGCGAAGACCCGACCGTCAACAAGCTTTGCGAGATGGCTTGCGAGTTGACCGGGCACGAGGCCGCGGTCTACGTGCCCTCCGGCACCATGTGCAACGCCATCGCCTACCGCCTTTATTGCCGCCAGGGCGACGGCGTGATCCTGGACGAGTTGGCCCACCCCATCCACGCAGAAGCGGGAGGCCCGGCGGCGCTCTCCGGCGCGATGATGATCACGGTCAAGGGAGACCGCGGCATCTTCACGGGAGAACAGGTGCACGCCGCGATCCGGCCCTATAAGCACAATCGTGTCGTGGCGAAGGCGGTCTCCATGGAGCAGACCTCGAACTTCGGCGGTGGCGCGGTCTGGCCTTACGAGACGATGAAAGGCGTGGCAGAGGCGGCACGGGAGCGCGGCCTGGCCGTTCATATGGACGGCGCGCGCCTGCTGAATGCGGCCGTCGCGAGCGGCCGTCCGGCGAAGGAATATGCCCAACTCTGCGACACAACCTGGATCGACCTTTCCAAGGGGCTCGGCTGCCCGGTCGGCGCGGTCCTGGTCGGCTCGAAGGACCTGATTCACGAAGCCTGGCACTGGAAGCACCAGTTCGGCGGCTCAATGCGGCAGGCGGGGATTATCGCCGCGGCGGGCGTCTATGCCTTCCAGCACCATATCGACCGGCTGGCGGAGGATCATGAGAACGCGCGGCGTCTCGCCCGGGGTCTGGCACAGATCGAAGGCATCGTTCTGGATCCGCCGGAGATCGCGACGAACATGGTGTTCTTCGACGCGAGCGGCCTCGGTATCACCAATGTCGAGGTGAACAAGCGGTTGCTGGAGAAGGGAGTGCGCATCGGCGCAGGCTACGGGCCGAAGGGCCTGATGCGCGCCGTTACCCACCTGGACGTGGACGAGGTCAAGATCGACAGGGCGCTGACCGCCGTGCGCGCGGTGGCGGCGGAAGTCCGCCCGAACTGATCCGGCCAAAGGGACCGTGGACAATGACCGACCCCGCCCAAGTGGCTGACCGCATCGCCGCGTTGGAAAGTCGGCTGCGCCTTTTGGAGGACAAGGAGGCGATCCGGGCACTGCGCGATTCCTACCACGCCTGCATCAACGATAGCCGTTACGCGGAAATCGCCGACCTGTTCACGGGCGATGCGTATGTGAAGCTGGGTTATCTGGCGGAATACCGGGGCCGGGCCGCAATCGACGCCGGCTTCCATGCCATGGGTGAACGCGAACGCTTCTTCATCCGCCAGTACATCCACAGCCACCGGATTTTCGTGAACGGCGACGAAGGCACCGGGCATTCTTATCTCCAGGCCACCTACGGACGGTTCGGCGTGTCCTATCTGGTGGCCGGCCGCTACGACGACCGGTACGTCCGGACAGTGGATGGATGGCGCTTCGCGGAAATGGTTGCCGAACTGGACTACACCGTGCCGGCTGGCGTCGGCTGGACAGGCGACGAGCTGCACTACTTGAAGCCGAAGTGACCGTCAGCGGCCCACGCCTGGAACACTGGAAGCGGAGAAACTGCCGTGCCTCTAGACCACACCGGCCCGGACCTGTTCTACGCCATGCGGCGGCACGGCTTCGTGCGGGTGGCGACGAGCACGCCCCGCGGACGGCCCGCCGACGTGGATTTCAACCGGGAAGGCATCATTCAGCAGGCCAAGCAGGCGCACGCCGAAAGCGTCGATCTGGTCGTCTTTCCGGAACTTTGCGTTTCCTCCTATGCGATCGATGATTTGTTGC
>CAYYSC010000079.1:0-10253 GCA_964474065.1 uncultured Rhodospirillales bacterium
TACGCTGCGGTCTTTATGTTCGGGGGTCCGATGTGCGCGCTCGACTGCCATCTCCCCGCGATCCGCCGGGAACTCGACTGGATGCCGACGGTACTGGCCGCGCAGAAGCCGTTTGTTGGTATCTGCCTTGGTGCGCAGATCCTGGCCCGGGTCCTTGGCGCTCGCGTCTGGCCACATCCGGAAGGGCGCGTTGAAATCGGCTACACGCCGATCGAGCCGACCAAAGAAGGCGCCGCCTTGTTCGATGCGCCGATGAAGGTATTTCAATGGCATCGCGATGGCTTTGACCTGCCTGCCGGTGCTGATTTGCTGGCCACGAACGAGCATTTCCCACAGCAGGCTTTCCGTTTCGGGAACGCCTACGGCGTGCAGTTTCATCCGGAAGTCACGTCCGAAATCATGCAGCGCTGGATGGTGGGGGGCAGCCACATGCTGCACATGCCAGGCGCGCAACCGGCGGAGGCACAACAGGCCGAATACCCTGTGGCCGATCCCATCATTGACGCGTGGACGGACCGTTTTCTGAGGCATGTGCTTGGCGAACCGCCGGAAAGTGGCCAAGTGGAGAGGGGTGAAAGCCTCAGCGACTCCAGCGAGAACGCCGCGGCTGATCCGCCCATACAGGCCAAAGGCGGCGGTGTCGGGCTTGCCGCTTGAGACCTGACCTGAGACTCGGCGCTCAGGTGGTTTGAGATCCAAGCGCCTGCTGCACCCGTTCGGCCAGTTGGCTTAACGTAAACGGTTTTGGCAGGAGATGGATGTTGCGGAACGAGCTTAACTGGTCCCGAAACGACTCCTCGGCATAACCGCTGACGCAGATAATCCTCATGCTGGGGTCGGCTTCCCGCGCCCGCGCGATCAACGCGGGGCCGTCCATCTCTGGCATGACCACGTCCGTGACGACCAGATCGATCTTCTCTTCGCCGTCCTCCAGCACTGCGAGCGCCGCCACCCCCGTTCGGGCTTCGAGCACGCGATAGCCTTTGCTGCGCAGGGCGCGGGAGGCAAACAGGCGGACCGGATCTTCGTCCTCGACCAGAAGGATGGTGCCTGCACCGGAGAGGTCGCTGGCTGGAGAAGTGGCCGGATCATCGTCCGTTTCCTTGTGCCGGTGGTGCAGGGGAAGATAGACGCTGAAGCAGGCGCCACCGTCGGTTCGGTTCGCGGCGTAGATATATCCGCCTGTCTGCTTGACGATGCCGTAGACGGTGGAAAGCCCCAGACCGGTGCCTTCGCCCAAAGGTTTGGTCGTGAAAAAGGGGTCAAAAATACGGTCCAGGTTTTCCGGCGGAATGCCGGGGCCGGTATCCGTCACTTCGATCAGCACCCATTCTGCTGCAGGCAAGGGAGGGTTGCGCGGCGGGCAATTGGCCTCTTCCGGCCTGATGTCCCGTGTTTGGATCGTCAGAACCCCGTCGCCATGCATAGCATCGCGGCCGTTTACGGCCAGGTTGATTAGCACCTGCTCCAGTTGGACGCGGTCGACCAATACCATGCCCGCCACGTGCGCATGGTTTACGCGCAATTCTACTCCCGCGCCCAGGAGGCGGCGGAGAAGATTGGACAGATCGAACATCACATCGGCCAGGTTCAGGACTTGCGGCTGCAGGGTTTGCTGCCGGGAAAAGGCCAGGAGCTGGCGCACCAGGTTCGCCGCCCGATTGGCGTTCTGCTTGATCTGCATGATGTCGGCAAATGACGGATCGCCGGCCTGGTGGCGCAACAGCAGCAGGTCGCAGAAACCGTTCATTGCGGTAAGCAAATTGTTGAAATCATGAGCAATGCCGCCCGCCAGCTTGCCGACAGCGAGCATTTTCTGGGATTGGGTGAACTGCAGTTCGAGCTTTTTCTGGCGCGTGGTGTCCACCAGATGCACGACCCGAAAGCCATCCTCCACCGGCCCAGGGTAGAGATCCGCGGTGCATTCCTCGCCAACGGGATCGGTTTGCCGAAGGATCACCTCAAGCGACTGGCCTGCTTGTGTCTGGTCGAGCGCAGGTCCGAAATCGGTTCCATCTCCGAGGCGGAGCAGGGACGAAAGCGGCGCTCCTTCCGGGGCCGACGCCGTCCTGACAAGGTGGCGAAAGGCTAGGTTAGTGTCGGCCAGACGGTGATCCGAATCGATCACCGCAACGCCGATCGGGCCATCATCGAAGGCGCGGCGCCTCCAGTTTTCGGGGTGCCCGCCGTCCGTTGGCTGCTCCATTGAAGGGCTTTGCCCGGAAGCGCCCAATGGACCTGTTGCCTGGGAGTTCCTGGTGCGGAACAAGCCGAAATTGGCGAGCGCGCTGGACAGCTTCCCGCTTAATCTTCGGGCATCCGCCCATTTTGGCCCGCCCCTCTGGCCGTCTGCCGGCAAATCCATGGCACCATACCTCCAGAGTCGCAGAATGCACCTCTGAGTTGCATAGGCCAAGTTGAGAATCCGTTAAAGATTCCTGCCGGCTTCATTCGCGCGCCGGCAACGGCAATCGTCGGCACACATCGGTCAGTCGTTGCGGTGGCTGCGTTCCATCCGCTCGTGCCGTTCCTGCGCCTCCAGGCTCAGCGTGGCGATGGGCCGCGCCTCAAGTCGGCGCAGGCTGATCGGTTCTGCTGTGTCCTCGCAATAGCCATAGGTCCCATCTTCGACGCGAGATAGCGCTTCGTCGATTTTCACAATTAGCTTTCTTGCGCGGTCGCGGGTGCGGAGTTCCAAGGCTACGTCCGTCTCCGCGGAAGCTCGGTCGGTCCAGTCTGCTTCGACCAAGCTTTCTTTTTGCAGGTGACTGAGGGTTCCTTCTGACTCTTTAATAAGTTGAGCACGCCATTTCAGCAACTTTTGGCGGAAATACTCCAACTGCATAGGGTTCATGAATTCTTCAGTCTCGGACGGACGGTAATCCGGCGGCAAGACGATTTTCATGCGGCCTCCCCAAGCCGAGCGGTCGATGTGTGTTGCTGTTAACCCCTTCCCGCGACTTGGTCAATCGTCCTTTGCAACTTTAGGCCAACTTTGTTTGCCGGGACGCGGCAGGGGCGTTCCCGGACCGGTTTATCTGCGCAACAGCCTGAGACGGCGGGCAAAATCGCAGAGGCCTTAGGGGTTGGGAAACCTTGCCAGCTTACCATCGCGGCGGCTTCGGGCTGGAGGGTTCGGCAATTCGAAGCGGTAGGATCGGTAATGGGAAAAACGACTCATGGCTACCCGCGGCCCCGCCGCGTGATCGGGCCGACTGGCGAGGAATTGACCTTGGAAACGCTGCCCGCACCCGACACGAAACGGTGGGTGATCCGGCGCAAGGCGGAAGTGGTCGCCGCCATCCATGGTGGCCTGCTCAGCGTCGAGGACGCATGCGGACGCTACGGCCTGAGCGAGGAGGAAATTCAGGCCTGGCAACGCCTGGTGCACGCCCATGGATTGATGGGGCTGCGGACAACACGCGTTAATCTTTACCGGGACAAAGAGCGTTCATGAGCCGCCCGGCCAGGCCAATTGGCAGATCATTAAGGGCACAATGCAAGAACATATCTTTTTAACGATTCAGTTCTTGTTAAGATTCGGCCCCTAAGCTGTAATCACAACCAATGGTAATCACGGTTATCGGTCGAGGTACAGACGATGCGAGTTCTCGTTGTTGAAGACGACAAGGCGACGGCACGGACCGTCGAGGCGATTTTAAAGGCCGAGGGCTTCGTTTGCGACACGACCGATCTCGGCGAAGACGGCTTGGAAATCGCCAAGCTCTATGACTACGATCTGATTGTTCTCGACATTCTTCTGCCCGACATCGATGGGTACGAGGTTTTGCGTCGGCTGCGAGGAGCGAAGGTGGAAACGCCGACTCTCATGCTGTCGGGCTTGGCCGAGCCCGACAGCAAGATCAAGGGCTTCGGCATCGGGGCTGACGATTATCTGACCAAGCCGTTCGACCGGCGGGAACTGGTGGCGCGGGTGCACGCCATCATCCGGCGGGCGCGCGGCCACGCCGAATCGGTCATCCGTACCGGCCGGTTGGCGGTGAACCTGGACAGCCGCACGGCGGAGGTGGACCAGCAGTTGCTCCACCTCACTGGCAAGGAGTACCAGATCCTCGAGTTGCTCTCGATCCGGAAGGGAACGACACTGACCAAGGAGATGTTCCTGAATCACCTCTATGGCGGTATCGACGAGCCGGAAGTGAAAATTATCGATGTCTTCATCTGTAAGTTGCGGAAAAAACTCAGCAATGCGACGGGTGCCGACAACTACATCGAGACGGTCTGGGGCCGGGGCTATGTGCTGCGTGATCCGCCGCCCGCAGCCGACGCGGGGCATAACGCAACGACAGCGGCCCTGGCGCCGGCTGGGGGATAGTTGCCGTCGTTCCCCGGTTCGGCGTCAGGCCAGCCGGATCAGCTCCGAAAGGCCGATATTGCCCGGGAGGAAAAGGGCGGGGTCAATCTCCCGCAAGTCCTTTGCAATACGCGGCCGGAATGCCATCTTGCCCAAAATGTCCCGGTCGAGATCGGCTCCGGGGGCGATTTCAATGAGGACCGGTCCGTCGACTTCAATGCGGAATACCGCCCGCTCCGTCACCGCCAGGACCTGCTGGCCGCGGCCCAAGCCGACCGCTCCATTGTAGGTGATCTGTTCGACGGCCTGGACGAACTTGGTGACGTCGCCGTCCTTCCGGATAATGAGGCCGCCATCTTCGATAACAATGTCGGTGTCGCCCGCAGTGAACTGCCCGCAGAAGACCACCCGGTCCGCGCTCTGGGTGACGTTGAAGAAGCCGCCGATCCCGGGAACCCGGTTTGCCAGCCGCGAAACGTTCACGTTGCCGGAGCGGTCCATCTGGGCAAGGCCGACGAAAGTGATATCCAGCCCGCCCCCATCGTAGAAGTCGAACTGGTAGGTATGGTCGATGACGCTGGTCGCGTTGATCGCGGCGCCGAACGACAAGCCATAGGCGGGGAAGCCGCCAGTCGCGCCGCTTTCCACGGTGAGGGTGAAGAGGTCGCCAGCGCCCTCTTCCCGCGCGACGGTGGCGACGAATTCCGGGATGCCGACGCCCAAATTCACCACATCGCCGCGCCGCAGCTCCATGGCAGCCCGCCGGCCAATGAGCTTGCGAATGTCGAGTGTCATCGGCTCGATCGTGGTCAAGTCGGCCTTTTCGTCGCCGGCGAATACGGGATTGTAGGCCACCTGGAAGGTCTGTTTGTGGTTTTCCGGTTTGCTGATCACCACACGGTCGACCAGATGCCCCGGTATCACCACGCGCCGCGGATGCAGGGTGCCGCGTGGCACGACCCGCTCCACCTGTGCGATTACGGTGCCGCCGCTGTTGTGGACGGCCTGGGCGAAGCTCGGCCCCTGGAACGTTGCGATTTCGCGCTCCATGGTAATGTTGCCGTCCTCGTCCGCCGTGGTGCCCCGGAGCAGGCCGGCATCCGGCTTGAAAGACGGGTAGAGCAGCCATTCCTGCCCCTCCAGCTCCACCAGCTTGACGATTTCGCCCTCGGTCCGGGTGTTCACCCGCCCGCCGCCATGGCGGGGATCGACGAAGGTGCCCAGGCCCACATGGGTAATCAGGCCCGGCCGGCCTCCGGCAATCTCCCGGTAGAGCTGAACCATCACGCCTAGCGGCAGCAGAAAGCCCTCGATTTCGTTGTCGACCAGTCGTTTCTGCAGCTTTCTATTCAGGTTCAGGTAAGAGACAACGAGCCGGCGGACGATCCCGTCATGGTGTAGGCGGTCCAGGCCTTTGCCGCGCGTGTCGCCCGAGCCGGTTGAGGCCCAAACCGTCAGGTTTGCCGGCTGTCCCGTTTCCAGAAAGCGCTGTTCGACCGCGGTCAGCAACTCCTCCGGACAGACGGAGCCGACAAAGCCATCGACCGCGAGAACCGACCCGCTTTGGATGCAGTTCACTGCCTCCGCGGCGCTAACGAGTTTCGACGCGGGCGCGTTCGCCATGAGCTTGGCCATGAGCTTACGCGTCCTCGCTCTCGTTTTTCGGTGCATAGCGGGTATAGCGCACATCGGCGGTCAAGCCGTGCGCGAGCATGCCCTCCCCGTCGCAGATGCGGCTGATGATCGGGGCGATATGGCGTGAGGCTTCCGGCGTGAGGCGTTGGTACGTGCAGGTTTTCAGAAACTTGCCGACCCAGAGTCCGCCGGTGAAGCGTGCGGCGCGGCCCGTCGGGAGGGTGTGATTGGTGCCCACACCCTTGTCGCCATAGGCAACTGTGCTTTCCTCGCCGATAAACAGCGAACCGTAATTGCGGAGCCGGTCGAAGTACCAGTCGTCTTCGCCGGTCAGGAGTTCCAGATGCTCCGGCGCATAGGCGTCGGACAGGGCCGCTGCCTCCTCCCGGTCGCGGGCGACGACCACCTCGCCATTGTTGCGCCAGGCTTGGCCGGCGATGTCGCGGGTCGGCAGGGTCTCCAATTGCTTCTCCACCTCGGCGATCACCGCGCGCCCGAAGCCTTCATCCAGCACAATCAGCCAGACGGGCGAGTCCGGCCCGTGCTCCGCCTGGCCAAGCAGGTCGGTCGCGACCAGGGCTGCATCCACGGTGCCGTCCGCAATGATCAGGATTTCCGTCGGGCCGGCCAGGAGGTCGATGCCGGTGGTGCCGAAGAGCTGGCGTTTCGCCTCCGCCACATAGGGGTTGCCTGGGCCGCAGATCATGTCGCATTCCGGCATGTCGAAGCAGCCGTATGCCATGCTGGCCAGCGCCTGCACGCCGCCGAGGGAGTAAAGCGCGCTGGCGCCGGACGCCCGCAGCGCATAGAGCGTTTGCGGATACATGCCGTCGGCATCCCGTGGCGGCGCCGTTCCGATAATCGTTTCCACGCCCGCGACGGTTGCTGTTCCCGCCGTCATGAAGGCGCCGGCGACCAGGGGGTATTTCCCACCCGGGATATAGCAGCCGACGGAGGCAACCGGGATGTGCTTGTGGCCCAGAATAACTCCCGGCCTCTGCTCGATCTCCAGCGGCTGCAGCGTCTCTTTCTGTGCACGGGCAAAGTCTTGTACCTGCTGGATGGCGTAGGCCACGTCATCCTTCCAGGTTTGCGGGAGCGTGGCCTCGACCTGGCGGATGCGCTCTTCGCCGATCCGCACTTCCGGATTGTTCCACTTGTCGAGGTCGCGGGCATAACGCAGGACGGCGTCCTCGCGGTTGTCGCGGATATCGGCCAGCATCGTGCGCACGGTCTCTTCGACTTTAACGCGGTCGAAGGCTTCTGCGGCTTCGCCGCGCTTGAGATAGGTGGCCATGGGTCGGGCGCTCCTCAGGCTTCAGTCATGGGGAAACCGCATAGCATGGCCTGCGCAGCGCGGTCGATGCTGTCGCCGCCCGCGCAGGCCATGCCATAAAACCGGAATAGAAATCAGAATGGAACCTTTCGCGCTAGCGGGCGTTGAGTTCTTGATGCAAACGCACTCGGAAGGAGCCTTAAAAATATGGCAGTATTGAATATCATCGCCCAGATCCTAGTGATCATCGGTGCCTTGAACTGGGGCTTGGTAGGGTTGATCAACCTGAATGTCGTCGAAGCCATCTTTGGTGCTGGCACCCCGATAACCACGATTATCTATATCATTGTGGGTATTGCCGGGCTGTACAGCATCTACCTCATCAAACCGGTGATGGATGGCTCACGCCAGCCTAAGGGCAAGGAAGCAACCAAGCAGACTTGAAGGCCCTCTCTACGGGGCAACGCGTTCCCCCTGGCGGCGGCAAGTTGCTGAATGCCAGGGGGGCGGGCATAATGGGTCGCACTCTGACCGTTCTGTTGAGAGTGGCCTGCCCGTGTTCTATCCGCGCCAGTACAATGCCGCTGCCGATTTGGTTGACCGCCATATCTGGCAAGGCCGGTGCACGAAGATTGCCTTTATCGATCCGGCTCGGTCGTTGACCTATGGAGGGCTCGCGGCGGAGAGCAACCAGGCGGCGAACCTGATGCAGACCCTCGGCCTCCGGCAGGAGGAGCGCATCGCCTGCGTTTTGCAGGACACGTGTGATTATCCGGTAATATTCTGGGGGGCGGTCAAGGCGGGTATTGTGCCAGTTGCGCTGAACACGCTGCTGACCCCCGATCAGCTCCGCTACATTCTTGAAGACAGCCGGGCCCGTGTGTTGTTCGTCTCCGCGCCGCTGTTGTCGGCCGTGCAGCCGATCCTGGCGGGGCTCCCCTCGCTAGACCGAGTCGTGGTCGTCGGGGAAGGCGGCGATTACGAAGCCAAACGGGCTGCGCAATCTGCCGAGTTCACCCTTGCCGACACAGTGGCTGACGAGGTGGCCTTCTGGTTGTACTCTAGCGGCTCGACGGGGATGCCCAAGGGCACGCGCCACCTCCAGACTTCGCCAATGGAAACCAGCCGGCTTTACGCCAAACCGGTGCTCGGCATTCACGAGAACGACGTCTTTTTCTCGGCTGCCAAGCTCTTCTTCGCCTACGGCCTTGGCAACGGGATGAGCTTTCCGCTCTCGGTCGGGGCCACTGCCGTGCTCTGGCCGGAGAGACCGACCCCAGAGGCCATGTTCGCGCAGTTGCAGCAGCACGAGCCGACCCTGTTTTTCGGCGTTCCCACTCTTTACTCCGCCATGCTGGCGACGGGCGAAGCCGATGGAGGAGGGCGGCTGCGTGCCTGCATCTCCGCCGGGGAGGCTCTGCCGAAGGAAGTCGGCAAGGGCTGGAGCGCCCGCTTCGGCGTGGACATCCTCGACGGGATCGGCTCGACGGAGATGTTGCACATCTTTCTGTCCAATCGTTCGGGATCGGTGCGGTACGGTACTTCCGGACAGCCGATTCCGGGCTACGACTTGCGTTTGGTCGACGACGACGATGCAGAATTGGGCGACGGCGAGATCGGCGAATTGCTGGTGCGCGGCCCCACGGCGGCGGAAGGCTACTGGAACCAGCGGGAGAAGACCCGGCGCACGTTTGCGGGCGAATGGACCCGCACCGGCGATAAGTACATGCGCTCGCCCGACGGTTACTACACATACCAGGGCCGCACGGACGATATGTTCAAAGTCAGCGGTATCTGGGTTTCCCCGTTCGAGGTGGAGAGTGCCCTGATCTCCCATCCCGCCGTCCTCGAGGCTGCTGTCGTCCCCAAGGAGGACATGGAAGGGCTCTTGAAACCCAAGGCCTTCGTCGTCTTGAAGGATGCAGAAGGCTCTGACGATCTGTTCGAGGCGCTGAAAAGGCACGTCCAGACGAGCGTCGGCGTTTGGAAATACCCGCGCTGGATCGAGGCAGTGGATGACCTGCCGAAAACCGCGACCGGGAAGATCCAGCGTTTCAGACTGAGAAACCCCGCCTCCGCGGATCCCGGACCCGATCCGGTTCAGGGATAGGCGACCATCAGGGTTTCGGCAATCAGCGCAGGGCGCTCCTGACCTTCGATTTCGATCGTTTGCTCGCAGGTCAGGCGGACGCCATCGCCTTTGACGTCCTCGGCGTCGAGCAGCTTTGTACGGACCCGCACCCGGCTGTTGACCGGCACCATGTTGGTGAAGCGCATGCGGTTTGCGCCATAATTGATCATGTTTGCGGTTTTTTCGATTTTGAAAGTTGGCAGCCCCGCAATCAGCGACATGGTCAGGTAGCCGTGCGCAATAGTCGATTTGGTCGGCAGTTCCGCCGCCGCGCGATCCGCGTCCAGATGGATCCACTGATGGTCGTTGGTCGCGTCCGCGAAACGGCTGATCCGGTCCTGATCGATCAGCAGCCAATCGCTGACGCCCAGTTCCTGACCGACATAGGCTTTCATATCTTGCGGCGTTGCGACTGTTAGCATTGGCGGTCCCTCATGAGTGATTGAGCGGAAGTGAGCTATTGCCGATCGGTAGCCCGCGTGCAAGCGCCGGCGCGTTAGTGGCCGCGTTTTGCCAGAGTTTCCGAGAATATCCGGACGGATTCCTTCATGGGACGGTTGCGGTCCCAGGTTTCGCGGGTTTCGGCCGCTAGTGGTGTTCGGGCCAGCAGGCGGAACAACTCTTCTGCGCCCCGGTGAAAACCGGTAGGCGCGCCGATGGCGTGCAGCGTCTCCGCGATTTCCACCATTTCAGGATGCCAGCGGGCGGCATCGGCGGCGAGGAAGCCCACCCAGGCCTCCATATCCTTCGCGCGGTTCGGGTTGCTGCCTGCCACCTCTTCCATGAAGGCGTCGTAGATACCTTTGCGCGAAAGCACCGCACCCATCGGCACGGTGCCGTTGGTGATGCCCTTGGCCAGTGTGATCAGGTCCGGGGTGACGCCGAAGTGCTCGGCC
>CAYYSC010000080.1:0-10176 GCA_964474065.1 uncultured Rhodospirillales bacterium
TTCCGCTCGACCGGCTGAAGGAAATGGCAGCGGAGGGCGAGATTGGCTCGGTTGCGGATTATCATTATTCGTTCATGGGAGCAACGGATCCGGCCGACATGAAACCTGCCGTCGAGAGCCTGATCGGCCCGCTGAAGGCGGAAGGCGTCAACGCCGTCGTGCTGATCCCGGTTTGACCGAACTGCACCCGCGCCGTGAGCGCGATCGGTCACTACCTGGAAGCCGCCGGCCTGGCTACCGTTCAGATCAGCCTGATCCGTGAACACACGGAGCGGATGACACCGCCGCGGGCGTTATGGGTGCCCTATGAACTGGGGCGGCCGCTTGGGGTGCCAGGCGACCCGGAATTCCAGAAGCGCGTTTTGCGCGCTGCGCTGAAGCTTCTGGAGCGGACGGACGGGCCGTTCATTGCGGATCATGAGGAGGAAGTGCCCGAAGGCACCGCCGGCGCCGATAAGGATGGCTGGGTCTGCCCCGTCTCCTTCCCGGCGCCACCGGGGGAGGAAACTTCGCTCGCATCGCTGAAGCGCGAGATTTCAGGCCTGAAACCCTGGTACGAGCTCGGGCTGGAACGGCGCGGCAGGACCACATTCGGCACGTCCGGCCTCACCATCCACGCCGTAGCGGAATTCATCGCGGCCATCGCCCAACAAGGAGACCGGGCGCCCAACGCCTTGCCCGAACTTCCCTTTGCGGAGTCGTTCAAGCGAGCCAACGACGACCTGCAGGCCTTCTACCAGGAAGCGGCGACGGCCCAACCCGGCCATGGCGGCAGCCATGAAGACGTGCTGGATTGGTTCTGGGGCCAGACCCAGGCGGGAAAATTACTGCTCGCCTGCCGGGAAAAGGCGCGACAGAGCGGCGACGAACAACTGATATTCATCGTCGAACGACTGATGGTGCCACGGCTGGCGCGGGTACGGCTAGGGCTTTAGGCCGTTTTGGCCACCGCACGCCAGGAGTTTTGGAAGCCGAGCTCCTGCGGATCCAGCCGCCTCGAACCAGGCGTTTGCACACATCCCGAAAGCGCCGCAAAAAACCGCGTCACGCTTGCTTGCCAAGGCTTTGGCTTCGCCGTAGCCTTGGCGGGAACTGGATCAACACAGCCGCACCGACGAGGAATACCCCATGGACTTCGAGCTCACCGATGAGCAGCGCCAGTTGCAGGACAGTGTCGCGCGCTTCGTGCAGGGAAATTACAGCTTCGAGCAGCGCCGCGCCCTCGTGGCCACTGATGCCGGCTACTCGGAAAGCCACTGGAAGCAGATGGCGGAACTCGGCTGGCTGGCGCTCTCTATCCCGGAAGACCATGGCGGCATCGGCCTCGGCCCGATCGAGACCATGATCCTCATGGAGGAGTTCGGCAAAGGCCTCGTGGCGGAACCGTACATGGCGACCGTGGTGCTTGGCGCAGGCGCCATCGTCAATGGCGGCTCCGAGGAGCAGAAAAATAGCATCCTGCCTCAGGTGGCGGAAGGCAGCCTGAAGATGGCGCTGGGCTTCGCCGAGCGGCAATCCCGCTACAACCTGGCCGATGTCGCCACCACCGCTCAGCCGGTTCGGGACGGCACCTTCCGGCTCAACGGCATGAAAGGGGTGGTCTTCGGCGCACCCTCCGCGGACAAGATCGTGGTCAGCGCCCGCACCAGCGGGAGTACGCGGGACGAAGACGGCGTCAGCCTGTTCATCGTCGACAAGGACCAGGCCGGCGTGTCCGTGCGCGGCTATCCGACGGCCGACGGCCTGCGCGCAGGAGAGGTCACGCTGGAGAATGTGGAAGTCGGCCAGGATGCCATGATTGGACCGATGGGCGGTGGCCTGCCGATCCTGGAAAAAACGATTGATGAAGGAATCGCGGCCATCGCAGCAGAAGCAACCGGCGCGATGGATCACCTGAATGACATGACGCTGGAGTACATCAAGACGCGCGAACAGTTCGGTCAGCCGATCGGCAAGTTCCAGGTGCTGCAGCACCGGATGGTCGACATGTTCATCGCCCACGAGGAAGCGAAGTCCATGGCGATGATGGCAGCGATGCGCGTAAGCGAGGCCGATGCCAAGGAACGCAAGAAGGCGATGTCAGCAGCGAAGGTGCAGATTGGCAAGTCCGGGCGCTATGTCGGCCAGCAGTCGATCCAGCTGCACGGCGGCATCGGCATGACCGACGAGTACGCTGCCGGTCACTATTTCAAGCGCCTGACCATGGTGGACCGCACTTTCGGCGATGTGGACTTCCACCTGAAGCGCTTCAGCGACCTGTCATAAGTTCTTAATGTCGCGATGTCCCGGAAGCGCGAAGCGCCTTCTGGGACCTTTTCCCGTGAAGCCTGTCCAGAGCCTGTCGAGGGGCTTTGATCTGTGGGCGGAGGCGATCTCGTCTGCCGTCCTGCCAGACGCAGAAAGGCCAAGCCAGCCATCCGCAGCAGCCATTGCCTGCGTCATAGCCGGCGGCGATCGGCCTCCCTGGCAGCAGTCTTTTCAGGAAGCGATGCGTTCCGGCGCCGGCTCGGCCGCGCCATCACCACGGGACAGCGCCTCCAGGTGCAGGGCAAGGTCTCCGGCGTAGTAGTCTGCAACAAACTCCGACACTGCCTGCGAGCGGAATATCTCCGGCAGCGCATCCTTCGCCGCCGGCCGCATCAGCAAGCCGCGCGCCCGTTCCCGCAAATCCCGGGACAACGGCTCCGGCAGCCAGCGCTTGGCCGCGGCGCTCCCCAGCATGATCGCCGACCGGAGCTGGTTGAAGCGGAAGATCATCGCCCTATTCTCGTGCTGGGCCGTACCCAGCGGCGTGCCGATGCGTTGCTCCATCGCCGCCATGAACAGCCCGATGCGCTCGACCGGGAACACCTGCTCCACTAGGCGCTCCGCCCCATCCCAGACAAAGTCCGTCTGCCGGGCGAAATGGATATAAGCGGGGTCGGTCACATGCCGCCGATCGCGCAGATATGCAATGATATCCTCGAGCTCCGCGCGCAGTTCAGAGCCCTCCGCCTGTGCCATCTCTTTGCCCCGGTACATTTTCATCCGCTGCGCCATGGCAGAGGGAAAGCGCTCGAAAGGGTTGCGGGCGATGGCATAAGCGTCGTAAGCGGCAAGCTTGGCGTACGCCTGCGGCGCGACCCGCCGAAGCAGGTGGAGCGGGAGGTGCGTATAGTCCAGGGGACCGAATTCCGGATCATCGGCCACACGTTCCGAAAATTCGCCGCCGGTTTCATCGAACACGTCCAGTGCCTGCCGCACGGAGGTTCCGGCGCACTTGGGAATGTGCACAAAGACGAACCGATAGCGCTCGGAAATGATCATCGCACCGCCACTTTCTGTCGCCAGATATCATGCGCGGTCGTTACGGTGTCAACGGCCTGCGGGATAGCCCAGTCCGTTCACGTTTTTGCAACAACCAAGAACGAGCATGAGCTTACCAGATTTCGCTCATACGTTGCCTAACGCCATCTGCCGCATCCCCGCCCGACGGCCGCCGCCGGTCCGGCCCATCCCCTGCAAAGGAGATGGGCGGCAATGGCGCCGAGGACCGGCACGAGCTGGACCCCTACGCCATTTAGATCAGCACGATATCCGGATCGCTCGCGTTGTCGGTGACGACGGTGAGTGTCACCACGTCCGAGCCAATGGTCGCCTCGTACTGACGGAAAATCTCGGTACCATCGACCTGGATATCGGTCAGCAAGAAACCGTCAAGCGTCAGGGAGTCGGTCGTCTCCATGTGTAGGGTCAAGGCGTTCCCGGTGTTGAAGGCGAAGACGTCGGGCGCTGCCGCCGACAGCGTCGTCGGCGCATAGTTGCGCGCATCCACGGCCTCGATGTCGACGGCGCTGACGGCCGCCAGGTCAAGAGTGGCAATACCAGCAGCCAGCCGCAGAGTGTCCTGCCCCGCACCCCCATAGAACGTCTCGGCCGTCGAAGTGAACACGAGCGTGTCGTCGCCATCCTCACCGTCCAGCGTGTTGACGCCGGAACCGCCGTGCAACCGGTCGTCGCCCGGCCCGCCGAACAGATAATCGTCGCCATCACCGCCGAGAAGGATGTCTTCCTCGACGGTGCCGATCAGCGAATCGTCACCCGTCGTGCCCGTGTCGGTTATGCCCTGCAGGAAGGCATCGGGCGCGCGTGTCTCGCTCCACCAGGCACCAGCCGCATTGATCGCCTCCAGGGTATCGAGCTTGTGCGTCGGCGCCCCGGCTTCGTTCTCCTGACCCAGATAATCGACGGTGCCCCAGTTCCCGAACCGGGAAGGCATGCTGTAGTCGAGGTAATGGGTAAAGGCACCGCCGCCCATCTCCTGCCAGCCACTGAGCCACGTCTGATAGAGGTCTGCGATGACTGGCGAATCGTTCAGATCGTGCAACAGATCGATCAATTGCTCGTTGGAAAGACTGTCGCGGAAGATTCCCCACACGGCCGAAGCGAAATGCTGCCCGCCTTCGTAGGCGACCAGTTCCAGACCGTACTGGTCGGCCTTTGCCTTTTGGGCAGGAAACGTGCCCTCCATCCGGTCGGCCATGCTTTCCAAACCGCGCACGATCAGCGTGCCGTCGTGCAGCATGTCATCGATCGTCGCTGCCACGGTGCCGTCGTAGGTCACGAGAGTCTGGAAACTGCCACTTGCGGGATCGACCCGTAGCTGGAGGATGGTGTTGCCTGCCCCGTCCGTCGACAGGCGGACATAGTCGTGCACCTCGCTGCCCAGCAATACCTCCTCGCCCGTTTCCAGACCCGTCCCGGTGCGGATGTCATTGCGGACTTCCTGATTGTTCCAGTAGATCGCATCCGAAACGTCCACGATCAGCGCGGGATCGTAGACCACGCCGCTCTGTGCCGCCCCCGGCTGGACGTTGCCGCTGCTGTCGACGGCGTGCTTGTCAAAGGCGATGTAGGTCTGCGCAGGGTCGAGGCCCACTTTGAGATGGTGGACCACCAGTTGCTTTGCCTGGGCCTCTCCATAGGTGTCGATCCAGTAGCTCACCAAGTCGGCATCCCGGGAACCCGTAGACCCGCCGAAATAAGCGCCGATCGCGAGCGTTTCAAACACACTTGCCGGGTCTATCCAGCCATTCGGATCCTCCTCCTGCCAAAGCGTCCCCTGCATCAGGAAATCGGTGGATTTGGCCCAGTGCGTGAACGTCCCCATCACATTGTTCAGCCGCGCTGCACCGTCGAGAGGATCGTTTGAGAGGAAAACGTCCTCAAAGATCTTGCCGATCTGGGTGGCGCGCATGGAGCCCCATTCGGCCCAGCCCTGGTTGATCGAATAGAGCGGTTTCGCCAAGCCCAACTCGGCCGTCAGGTCGTCCAGGGAGGCATAACCATTCGCCTCCGCATCGTGACGGGAGAAGAACCGCCCCTGCGCGAGGACGATGAGATCACCATTGGCGTCCCGCACGAACTGACCGTTCGCGTCGGTTTCGAGTTTCAGTTCGCCCCACTCCGCGACCGCCTGGTCGCTGGCATAGCGGTAGGAATCGAACAGACCGTTCCAAATCTCGTTGCCCAGTTCGACATGCACCTTCAGGCGGGGGTCGAGGTTGGCCTCGATGTAAGTCGCCATCCCTTGTACGAACGAGTCGGAAGCGTTGACAGGCACGGTGATCCACGGGTCGGTGCCCGTTTTATTGGAAAAGTCGATGATCAGATCGATCGGGAAGCCGTTCTCATCGGTGATGCCGGTGCCAAGATTGAAGCTGTAGTAATCCGGGCTCGGCCGGTCCTCGAAATCGCCCTCCACAAACGGCAGGGTCTCGGTGCCGGACATGGGCCGCATCCAGCGGATGACCCGATAGTCAGCATGAAAGTCCACGAATTCCGGCGTGAAGACTTCGCCGGCCTCGAATTGCTCCAGATGATCTTCATGGACGATCTTGATATCGCGCAAATACTCGCCGTTATTGGCCGGGTCCGAGCTTTTCAACGTGAGCATCAGACGCTCGCCGTTCGGCGTATAGTCAAACGGGACAACCGTGGGACCGTCAATTTGGATCCCCCGAAGGTTAACGACACTGGCTTCGCTGCCGTATTGCCGGAGATCCAGCGTACCTTCGCCTTCCGCCATCAGATAGAATCGGCCGGCATAGATGCCGTTCGGGACGGCCGCCGCTTCCGCCGGATACCAAAACACTGCAGTGGAGACTTGGCCCACATTGCCGGCGATGTCCGTCGGCAAATGGATCGGCCAGCCATTCTCGTCCAAGGTCAGTTCGCTGAAGCCGACATCGAAGTCTGACGGTGTAACGAACATGTGGCCAGCATCGCGGAGACCGTTCAGATCCATTCCGACGTCAGTGTCAAAGGTTCCGATCACCGCAAATGGATCGGCGATATCAAGCCGGCCCAACAATTGGGAAATGCCGGAAGCATCGGCCTCAACGCGGAAATAATCGTTCGGATTTTCGAGAATAAGGCTATACTGGTCTTTATCGATGATCTTTGAAGTAAATCGAGCCCTGACCAGAAGCTTGTTCAGATTGACAAGCATATCGCTCGTGAAGATCATCTGCTCGATCAGGCTGGAGTCTTGAAAGACATTCACTTCGTCCAGCACATAGGTGCTGCCTGAGTCCTGATGCGGCGTCGCGTATTTGCCGTCCCAGGCGTAGGCCCCCTTCATTCGGTCGATGAACGGAACCGCAGTCGACTCATTCCATTTCAGAAACGTACCGGCATTCATCGACAGGCCAGGATCGGCCAAACCAACCGCGGAGGATGCCGAAAGGAGAAGGCTGGCGCCGTCCAAAAATTCTCCGCCCGTGGGCCGTTCCGTCGCGATCTTCACATTGTCGATTTCGCCGTTGAGGCTTTGCCCCCATTTGGACCCCCCGAGGGTCGTGCCATGGTCGGTGTCGGGCACGTCGAGATCGAGATCCGTGCGTTCAATGACAGTTTGGCCGTCAACCGTCACCACCAGCACGTCGTTCAATTCATCGACCGATAACGCGATGCTGTGCCAATCAAGATCGTCGAAACCGAGATCGGGGACACGCATATGCTCTTTGCTGCCATCCGCTTGCATCACGGTGACAATCAGCGAGCCGCCGTCCACCCGGATACCAAAGGCGCCCTGGTTCCAAGCCAAGGCGGCAGGCCCCATATCGTTTGCATCGGCGAAACGGAAATCAAGGTCCACCGAGATATAGTCGACCCCCTCGAAAGCGTTCTGCTCGGTAAACTCGGCATAGTCCCCCTGGCCATCCAGCGCGAGAGTGCCGCCGGAACCGATGTGGGCATCGCCCTCCAGCAGCAGACCATCTGGGATAGCGGCCGTGTCAAAAAACAGGGCGATGGAGCCGCCGTTCTTGAGTTCCGGCAGAACCGGGTCCGAAACGGCGCTGAGAATTATTTCGGTCATGAATGCGGTACTCCCTCAATATTCGAGTGTGCTGTGCCGATCGGTGACGACACTCAAAGCTAATTCTTGATTTCGAGGATCAAGCGGCGCCGGTTTCCAGCGCTCGATGGGATGCCTAGATCCGCGGCAATCGAACGACGAATCCATCGGAGCAGGGAACTGGAAGGCAACGATCGCTCCGACTGGTCCGGCAAACCTCTTGCTTCAAAAAATTTGCGGTCACTACTCACCTCTCCTTCGCACGGCTGTCACAATACCGGACTGCTCCCTATAGCCTACCGGCTGCTCTGTTAGAGAAATCATTCCTCACGTGCACGGTACATACATAAGTTTGCTTACATACGCAATCATTCTTGGCCTGAATCTACATGAATTCATATTATAGTATACTATTGCAATTATGATTTGTGTTTGACCAGGACCGTGACTGCAACTTTCTAATCCTATTTCTATCTTATTACTGTTTTTAGTTGTGTTTGAGATTCGCACCCGCAAGGCCTGAAGTATGATTTTACGGGAAATTGCAGAAATAGCCGTCTGCAGCCAAAGCGTTGCCTTCAATGATAAATCAGGCTGAAACAGAGACTTGGCTCAAATTTGATCCGTGGATGAACCTGGACCGGTAAGGAATGTTTCTCTCCTCGGTTGAACCCTTGCAGTTTGAGATCCACCGCAACTGAGAGGATTTATAATGGCCAAAGTGTAACCCCCTATTTGTTCTTTTATTTTCAATTTTAAATTGATTATTTGCGAATGAAGCAGCAGAATTCAGGCAAATTGCAGCAAATTTTTGCAGCGCGTTCCCCTATTATAAAACACCACAGGCGTATTGCTGCCGCTCGCGGCCTTCACGCTTTCCGGAACAATTAAATACCGTCAGTCGCCAGAAGCGGGGTCCGGCACAGACCCGCTGGAGGCGGGCGGCAGCGGTGTGTAGAGATCTTTGGCCCGTGCCTCGAATGCGTTCACCATCCGGGCAACCGCTTCGTTGAACACAAGGCCTGCCAATCGTTGGAACAGCCGCGATTTGAACTCAAAATCAACGTAGAAGTCGATCACAGTGCCACCCGGCGCAGGCTCGAAGACCCAGTGATTGTTCAGATACCGCAAAGGGCCGCTCGTGTACTCGACATCGATGCGCTCGTTCGGGTGCAAGGTGACACGTGAGGTGAAACGCTCGCGAACCAGCCTGAAGCCGATAATCAAATCGGCCGTGATCGTGTTGCCACGACGGCTGGTGATGCGGGCACCAGTGCACCACGGAAGGAACTCCGGGTAGCGCTGAACATCAGCCACCAGGTCATAAAGCTGCTGCTGGGTATAAGGCAGGAAACGGCGCTCGGCGTGGGTCGGCAAGATCGCCTCTTTTCTATCCCCGTGCGGCGGCTAGCCGTGATTCACGGGCAGCTCGCAGGGCTTCGAAGTCACTGTCGGCGTGATAGCTGGAACGGGTCAACGGGCTGGAGGATACAAGCAGGAAGCCCTTGCCTCGCGCTACTTGCGCATAGGCCTCGAACTGCTCCGGCGTTACATAATCGGAAACCCGGTGGTGCTTCGGTGTCGGCTGCAGGTACTGCCCGATCGTCAAAAAGTCGACATCGGCAGCCCGCAGGTCGTCCATCACCTGGGCGACCTGCTGCCGGGTCTCCCCTAAGCCCACCATGATCCCCGACTTGGTGAAGATTGATGGGTTCCGTTCCTTCACCTTGTCCAGGAGTTTCAGCGAACCGTAATACCGTGCGCCCGGACGAACCTCCGGATACAGCCCCGGCACCGTCTCCAGATTGTGATTGAAAACATCCGGAGGATTGCGCAACACGATATCCAACGCACTCTTTTTCCCCTGGAAGTCAGGAGTCAGGATTTCGATGGTGGTATCCGGGCAGCGCTGACGAATGTTTTTGATTGTCCGCGCGAACTGCGTGGCGCCGCCATCCGGCAGATCATCCCGGTCGACGCTGGTAATCACCACGTGCCGCAGCCCCAACTCCGCCACCGCTTCGCCGACGCGTTCCGGCTCGTGCGGATCGAGCGCCGGCGGCCTGCCGGTAGCGATGTTGCAGAAGCTGCATGCCCGCGTGCAAACCGAGCCCAGGATCATCATGGTGGCATGCCGCTGCTGCCAGCATTCGCCGATGTTGGGGCAACCGGCCTCCTCGCAAACGGTCGCGAGTTGCTTTTCCTGCACAATCCGCTTGGTCTCATTGTAGACCTTTCCCACCGGGGCTTTCACCCGGATCCACGCAGGCTTGCGGCCGCTCACTTGATCGGGGCGGTGTGCTTTCTCGGGGTGGCGCAGCGACCGGTCGGACGGACCGGTACGGGACGGGGTCACCGTGGTCGGAGCGATGTCGGCCATCAGCGTGTGAACTTTTCTGGCGTGTACAGCATGGCTTTAGAAGTGGAGCGTCTGGCCGTAGGCGTCAAGCACGGCTTCATGCATCATTTCGGAAAGGGTCGGGTGCGGGAAGACGGTTGCCATCAGTTCCGCTTCTGTCGTCTCCAAGGTCCGCGCGATGGTATAGCCCTGGATCAGTTCGGTCACTTCCGCTCCAACCATGTGTGCCCCGAGCAACTCGCCGGTCTTGGCATCGAATACCGTCTTGACCAACCCTTCCGAGTCGCCTTGGGCGATAGCCTTGCCGTTGCCGATAAAGGGGAACCTGCCGACCTTGACCTCGTAGCCTTTCTCCTTCGCGAACGCCTCGGTCAGGCCGACGCTCGCCACCTGCGGCCGGCAATAGGTGCAGCCAGGGATACGGGTCGCGTCGATTGGATGCGGGTGGCCGTGGCCGGCGATGTTTTCGACACAAACC
>CAYYSC010000081.1:0-10115 GCA_964474065.1 uncultured Rhodospirillales bacterium
GCCCATCGCGTCGGAGAACAGTTCCCCGCCCACGGTGACCGTGTGGCCGCGGGCTACCAGTTCCCTCGCCAGGGCGACAGCTGGAAACAGATGGCCCCCGGTGCCGCCAGCGGCGAGCGCAATTCTGTGGCTCATATCTCGTCCTCCGGCTCGTGTCCGATCCGGCGGCGGGTCAATGCCAGCAGGAAGCCAATTACAAGGGCCACCGCCAGCATCGAACTGCCGCCGTAGCTGATAAAGGGCAGCGTCATGCCTTTCGCCGGGATGAGGGCCAGGGTCGACGCCATGTTAATGAGCGACTGCAACGCGAAGCTTGCGAGCAGGCCGGCCGCCGCCAGCGCCACAAAGGGGCTGCGCACCGCGAGCACCCGGCTAAAGCCACGCGCGAGCACTACCGCAATCAGGCCGACCAGCAGCAGGCATAGAATCGCGCCGAATTCCTCCGCCGCGACGGCCAGAATGAAATCCGAATGCGCATCGGGCAGGACATGTTTGAGATCGCCGTTGCCTGGGCCGACCCCAAACCAGCCGCCCTCCCGGAAAGCGGCCAGCGACATGTCCACCTGATACGTATCGCCCTCTTCGGGGTTCAGAAAGCGGTCGATCCGGCTCTGGACGTGCGGGAGCAGCATGTAGGCCAGGCCAAGGCCGGCAGCGCCGAGCCCTCCCAGCACGCCTGTCACCACCAGCGGCATCCCGGCCAGAAAGAACTGCACGCCCCAAACCGCCGCAATCACAACCGCCATGCCAATGTCCGGCTGACTCGCGATCAGCACCAGGGCCAAACCCACCGCGAGCAGGTTGAGCCCCATATAGAGCCATTGCCGCGTCGCCTGGAACTGAACGAAGAGCCAGGCGGACAGAACCGCCAGCACTGGCTTCATAAATTCCGAGGGCTGAAGCGTGAAGCCGAACAGGCCGATCCAACGGCGGGCGCCTTTCGCTTCCTCCCCAAAGACCAGAACAGCCGCCAGCAGTAATAACGTAACAGCATAGAGCCCAACGGCCGCCAGTCGCACATCCCTAGGCGTCAGCAGGGACGCCGCAAGCAACACGCCGAGCGCAACCGGAGCGTAGAGCAGATGCCGACCGAGGAAATGGAATGGATCTAGTCCAATCGTGTTCGATACGCCAACGCTGCCCGACCCAATCAGCACGATGCCGATGACGAGCAGGCCAAGAACCGCGCCAAGGGTCCAGTGGTCGACCGTCCACCACCAGCGGCCAAGAATGCTGCGGTCGGTCCGTGCAAACAGATTCATCGCCCACGCTCCTCCAGCTGCTGATTCGGCAAGCATCCTACCGCCTTGCGGAACGCATCGCCGCGGGCTTCAAAGCTCGGCCACTGATCGAAGCTCGCGCAGGCGGGGGAGAGCAGTACCACGCTGTTAGACGGATCGGCCTGCGCCATGACGTGCGCTGAAGCTAACGCGGTAAGCAAATCGGCCTCGACGGAGAATCGAGTCCCGGCCGCATCAAGCGTTTCCGCGAATTCGGGAGCCGCCTGCCCGATCAGGAAGGCATGGACAATCCGATCGAACCAAGTTGCGAGCGGCGCGATCCCGCCCGCTTTCGCCAACCCCCCGGCGATCCAATAAATCCGCTCGTAGCAATTGAGCGCCTTGGCTGCCGATTCGGCGTTGGTCGCCTTTGAGTCGTTGATATAGGTCACGTGACCGATCTTCCCGACACGCTCTTGCCGGTGAGGCAAACCCGGGAAACTTCGCAGGCCGGCGGCAATCTCCGCATGATCCAGCCGGAGCGCCATCGCAGCCGCCGCTGCGGCCGCGGCATTCTCGGCATTGTGGGCGCCAGGCAGCGCGGGGCAGTCCGCAAGCGCCAGGATCTCCGCTTCCCGTCTGCCGGTGGCATCGATCAGCATACCGCCGCGCATGCCGACCCCATCTGCCGGTACATCAGCACCAGAAACGAAGGTAATCTTCCGACCGGCCGACGCGGCCCGCGCCGCCTCCGCTTTGCCGAATGCGCTATCCACGCCGATCACCGCCACGTCGCCCGGCTCCGAGTTCCGCCAGAGCCGCGACTTCGCGGCTGCGTAGCCGTGCATACCTCCATGCCGGTCGAGATGATCCGGCGTGAGGTTCAACCAGATGCCGACCGGAAACCGCGCGCTTTGACAAAGTTCGAGTTGGTAGGAGGAAAGTTCCAGCACATAGAAGCCGCCGCTACCGAGTGGCGGCAACTCCAGGGCTGCCGCGCCGATATTGCCGCCTGCAACCGCCGGCCGCCCGCTGCTGCCCAGTATGTGCGCCAGAAGCGCCGTGGTGGTGGACTTGCCGTTCGTCCCGGTAATCCCGACCAGCGCCGCACCGGAGCCGCTGTTGGCCAGCAGGTCCACGTCGCAGAGGAGCGGACAGTTCTCCCGCTTGGCCCGCGCAGCTACCGGATGCGGCGCCGGATGTTCGAACGCGATGCCGGGGCTCCAGACCAGCCCTTCGAGGGCGGGCCATGGGCCGCTGCGGAAGTCAAGCCGAATCACTCCTTCCGGCATGACCTCGACGCGGTCGTCCCACGCCAGAACCTCTGCACCGCTCGCCCGCAGCGCCATGGCAGTGGCCCGGCCGGACCGGCCGAGCCCAAACACCCCATAGCGTTTTCCGGCGGCTTGAGGCAGCGGGATCATCGGCCCCTCACCGCAACTTCAGCGTTGCCAGGCCCGCGAGGGCCAGGACCAAGGCAATGATCCAGAAACGAATGACCACGGTCGGCTCCGCCCACCCCTTCTGCTCGAAGTGATGGTGCAACGGCGCCATCCGGAACACACGTTTGCCGGTAAGCTTGAAGGATGCGACCTGCACGATCACCGACACCGCTTCGAGCACGAAAAGGCCGCCGATAATGGCCAGCACGATCTCGTGCTTGGTGATGACGGCGATCGTGCCGAGAGCCGCGCCCATGGACAGGGAGCCGGTATCGCCCATGAACACCATGGCGGGCGGGGCATTGAACCAGAGGAATCCGAGCCCGGCTCCTACCAGCGCTCCGCAAAGGACCGAGAGTTCGCCCGTTCCCGGGACGCGCAGTAACTGGAGATAATCCGCGAACACGGCATTGCCCACGAGATAAGCAATGAGCGCGAAACAGGCGGCGGCGATCATCACCGGTCCGATCGCCAGCCCGTCCAGGCCGTCCGTCAGGTTGACGGCGTTCGATGTGCCGACCACGACAAAGCAGGCAAACGGCAGGTAGAACCAGCCGAAGTCGACCAGCACGTCCTTGAAGAAAGGAATGGCCAAGCCGGTCGCCAGCGGCGTGCCGCTCACGTGGTAGATCCAAACGAAAGCCACACCAACCACTGCGAACTCAATCGCCAGACGCATCCGGCCGCTGATGCCCTGATGGGAGCGTTTGGTCAGCTTGCGGTAATCGTCGGCAAAACCCACCAGACCGAAGGCGGCCGTCACCAGCAGCACGATCCAGACATAGGCGCTGGTCAAGTCCGCCCAGAGCAAGGTGCTGGCGGTGAGCGAAATCAAGACAAAGCTGCCGCCCATCGTCGGCGTGCCCCGCTTGGTCAGCAGATGGGTCGCGGGCCCATCCTCCCGAATCGGCTGTCCGTCTCCCTGTTTGGATTTCAACCACGCAATCACCCGGGGACCGATCAGGAAGCTGATCACCAACGCTGTCACAATCGCGCCACCGGTGCGGAAGGTGAGATAACGAAACAGGTTGAAAAGCTGAAAATCTTCGGCAAGAGGACTGAGTAGATTATAAAGCATGAATACCTATTCCTCCCCCACGCTGCCGGCTGCCACTGCAGCGCGGAGAGAGTCCACGATTCGCGCCATCTTGATCCCGAGCGATCCCTTGACCAAGACCACGTCGCCTGCCGCAAGCCCCGGGACGATTTCGTTCGCGATGGCCGCCGTGTCCGCAGCGTAGCCTGCCCGCTGGTCCGGCCTCAGCCGCTGAACCATTGCCGCCATTTCAGGGCCTGCAGCGTAGACCAGGTCCACCGGCAGTTCCGCGAGGTGGTCGCCCAGGGCAGCGTGCTCGGCTGGCGCCGCATGGCCCAATTCCAGCATGTCACCAAGAATTGCGATTCGCCGACCGCCGGTCGGCGGCTCGTGCGCTGTCAGAACAGCGAATGCCGCTTGCATTGCCGCAGGACTAGCGTTGTAGCTCTCGTCGATCAGCGTAATGCGGCCCTGAGGTAGCGTTAGCCGCTCTGTCGCACCCCGCCCCGCTGGCGGCCGTATCGCCGCCAAGGCTTCGGCTGCTGCCACAGGGTCGACCCCGAGGCTGCCAGCCGCCAAAAGGACTCCGAGACTGTTCAACGCCCAATGCTTGCCTGGCACGCCGATTTCGTAAGCAATGCGCTGTCCCAGAACATTCGCTTCGACTTCCGTTCTGTCGGAATGAAGGCCCAGCCGCACCAACCGGGCATCAGCGTTGCTGGCTTCGCCGAACCGCATGACCCGTGCCGCTCCGGCGCGCAAAGCCGCGGCACCGAGGCGATCCGGGTAGCCGTCATCAGCGTTGACGATCGCCGTCCCGCCTGGCTGCAGCCCCTCGAAAATCTCGGCCTTCGCGTCGGCGATCCCATCCAGCGAGTCGAAGAACTCGATATGGGCGGGTGCGATCCGCGTGATCAAGGCGACCTCTGGTCGGACCATCCGGCTGAGCGGTCCGATTTCGCCCGCATGGTTCATGCCGAGTTCCACGACGGCAAAGGCGGCACTTTCGGGCAGGCGCGCCATTGTCAGCGGGGCGCCGATATGGTTGTTCAGATTGCCGATCGTGGCCGAAGTCAGGCCCTGTGCCGACAGGACGAGCCGCAGCATTTCCTTGCTGCCGGTCTTGCCAACACTGCCAGTGAGAGCCGCGACTTTGCCGCAAAAGCGCGCGCGGGCGGCTTCTCCCAGCGCTTCCAGCCCAGATTGCGTGTCCGGGACCGTCAGCAGCGGAGCATCCGCTTCGACATCAGGTGGAGCGCACGAAACCATGGCCGCAGCGGCTCCGGCGTGGAAAGCGGAGGCAACATGATCGTGACCGTCATGATTGGGCCCTTGAAGCGCCACGAACAGGTCGCCGCGTTGCACCTGGCGCGAGTCGATGGTGACACCAGAAGCGGCCCATCCGCCGCCGCCCGTTCCGCCGGTAGCCATCTTGGCGGAAGCTGCCGTCCACAATGCCGTCATGACCGCGCTTTCAGGGCCGCCCGGGCCTGTCCGCGATCATCGAACGGTACCGTCTCGCCCCCAATAGTCTGGCCGGTCTCGTGGCCTTTACCAGCGATCAGCAGCACGTCGCCTGCCTGCAGGTCATTAATGGCCCATGCGATGGCTTCCGCCCGGTCGCCGATTTCCTTGGCCGCCGGGCATGCCGCCAAAATGGCCCGCCGGATCGATGCCGCGTCCTCGCTGCGGGGATTGTCATCGGTTATCACCGCCATATCCGCCAGCCTCGCGGCTACCGCACCCATCTCCGCGCGTTTGCCGCGGTCCCGGTCGCCACCGGCACCAAAGACCACAAGCAAGCGTCCCGCTGCCGCGGGACGGAGAGCGCGCAGCGCGCTTTCCAGCGCGGCGGGCGTGTGTGCATAATCTACGTAGACCGCAGCCCCCTCTGCTGTCCTCCCGGCAAGTTGAAGGCGTCCGTCAACGCCCTCCAAACGCTCCATTGCCTCAACCGCCCGATTCTTCTCTGCGCCAAACGCCAACGTGATACCGAGCGCGGCCAAGGCGTTCAGGGCTTGAAAGTCGCCGACCAGGGGCAGCCGCACCGAATAGGTACTTCCGTCTATCCGCAGCGCCAGCCGTTGCCCGCCAGGAATTTGCTCCTGTTCGACAATCGCCAGGCGGTCACCGTTCCGGCCGTATGTCCAAAGGTCCAGCCCGCGCTGACGCGCCGCAGCTTGGGCCTCCACGCTGACAGCCATGTCGGCGCAAACGATGGCCGTATGGCCCGGCGACAACCGCTCACGGAACAGCCTGAGCTTCGCTTGCATATAGGCATCGGGCGTGGCGTGGTAATCCAGATGATCCCTGCTGAACGAGGTGAATACGCCGACCGACGCCCGCACGCCAGAGAGCCGCTCCTGATCCAATCCGTGACTGGACGCTTCAAGGGCAACGCACTCCACCCCGTCCGCCGCCAGCTTCGCCAGCATTCGGGCGAGTGCAATCGGGTCCGGGGTGGTGAGCGCCCCCTCGCCTCGCTCCTTTGTACGGGTCAGGCCCAGCGTGCCGATGCTGGCCGCCTCTTCGTCCAACATAGTCCAGAGCTGCCGCGCGAACTCTACCGTGGAGGTCTTGCCGTTGGTCCCGGTCACCATGGCGATGCAGCGCGGCTGAGGACCGAATTGCCGGGCCGCCAGTTCCGCCAGCGCCCGGCGCGGATTGGAAGAAAGGATTAACTGGGCCCGCGCGCGGACTTGGTCCTGGATCTTGTCCGGAAGCTCGTCGGTGAGGATCGCCGCAGCGCCGGCATCCAGTGCCTGGCCGATAAAGGCCCGCCCATCTGCGTTCGCGCCACGCAGGGCTGCAAACAGCCAGCCTGGCCGCACCGCGCGCGAATCCGCCGTCAGCCCCGCAAATGCGGGCGGCGGATCCTGCAAGACACGCGGCGTCGCTGGCATGATATCAGCAATAGTCCCTTCTGGCTTCTACCGTTCGACCCGCACGGCGACCGTCTGCAGGCCTTTGGCCTTGTCAGCACCCGGCTTGGACTTCGGAATCCCGAGCATCGGCCCAGTCCGGTCGACGATCTGCCCGACCGCAGGCGCCGCCACCCAGCCGCCCGTGGCGAAACCGAGCGTGTCCTTGCGGCCCTTCGGCTCGTCGACCGTCACCAATACTACATAGCGGGGTTTGTCCATGGGGAAGGCGCCGACAAACGAGGACAACCGCTTCTCATCGCTGTAACCGCCCGCTTCAGCCTTGAGCGCGGTACCGGTCTTGCCGCCGACTTGATAGAAACGGGAATTCGCCGCTTTGCCAGACCCTTCTACGACAACCGCGCGCATCAGCCGGCGCATCCTGGCAGAGGTCTGGTCGGAGATGACCCGGGCACTTTCGGTCATGCTGCCCGGCGGCATCTGGAAGAGGGTCGGACGGCGCAGATAGCCGCCGTTCACCAAGGCGCCCGCTGCAGCCGCAAACTGCACCGGCGTCACGGAAATGCCGTGCCCGAAAGAGGCCGTCATCGCGTTAATGTCGTGCCACCGCTTCGGGAGCAAAGGCCCGGCCGATTCGTTCAATTCGACCGCGGCCTTCCCCAGAAGGCCGAACTTGTCGAAGTAGCCGACCAATGTATCCGTGCCGACCTGCTCCGCCATCCGTGCCGCACCGATATTGGACGAGTGAACCAAGACTTCACGCAAGGTCAACCAGCGGTTCTCCCCACGGAAATCCGCGATCCGATGCCCATAGACCCGCAGGGAATGGGTCGCATCGAATTGTGTGACCTCCGATGCGGTCCCTGTATCCAGCGCGGCGGCAGCCGTAATCAACTTGAACATCGAACCGAGCTCGTAACGACCGCCAACGACCTTATTAATGCGGCTCTCGTCCGTCAGCGTATCCAGCCGGTTCGGATCGAAATCGGGCAGTGACACAGAGGCCAGGATTTCCCCTGTGGTCACGTCCATCATGACGCCCAAGCCGCCAATCGCATCGAACTTGTCGATGGCGCGCTGCACCTCTTCGCGAACCACATGCTGGACGCGCAGATCGATGCTCAAGTCCTGCGGTATCTCCGGTGCCGAAACCAACTCCGGGTCCAGGAAGGCTTCGATACCGCTGAGACCGTCCCGATGGTCTTCCTGCACCACGCCAACCGCATGCGCCGTCAGACTGCCCTGCGGATAGATCCGGCGGTATTCCTTGCGAAAGTAAAGACCGGGAATGCCCAGGTCGAGCACTGCCGCATGCTGCGACGGCGTCACATGCCGGGCAAGATAGGCAAATTCCCGGTTCTGGTTGGCGAGTGCGGCCATCACGCGCTGCCGGTCGAGCGAAGGCAGAAGCTGCTGCAGTTGGTCCACGACTGCCGTCGCATCCCGCACTTCCTGCGGGTTGGCGTATAGCGAGGCGAAGGGAAGGCTGTAGGCCAGGAGCTCGCCATTGCGGTCCACGATCGAAGCGCGCGGCGCAAATTCCCGCCCCCCGCCCTCCGGCAGCGAAGCCGCAATCGCCGGCGACACTGTGCGCGGGGCGGCGTTCAGCATCAAGTTGCCGGCCACGACCGCGAAGGCCGTGGCAAAGATGGCGCCGGCCGCAGCCAGGCGCCACCGTTGCGGACCGCGCGGACGCCGCAGCGGCTCATGGAAGTTTCCATAGGACACCCGCTCTGCTTGCGCCGCATACGCAAACAAGGGCGCCGATGAATTCGCATCAGTCATTGCGGATCACCTTGTTCTGACGGGTCAGGCTGACCGGCTGCAGCCGGAGGTCGTTATCGGCCTTCAGCCAGGGGGGATTGGAAGGTGGAATACGTGGCTCATGCGGCCACGCCCGGACTCTCGGGGAAAGGTCGACGTCCGGTGAAATGCGCGGCTCGCTGCCTGGGCGCAGCTTCGGTTGGCGCTTCGGCAGGTCGGCCATCCTGACGATCTGATCGCCACGAACCGGCGCCAACTCCAGATGCCGCGCTACGAGCGGCCACAACTGGTCCGGCGCGGTCAGATGCGCATAGCTGGCGCGCAGGACACGGATACGGTCACGTTCCGCTTCCTGCGCGGCACGGACGGCGCGCAACTCATCGTCCAGCGCCTCCGCCTTCAGGCCGATCTGAGCCGAAGCCAAGACCATGGCCACAACAGCCACCAGCCAACAGAAATATCCGCGAGAGATCATGATTACTCTCCCCCCTGCTGATCGGGTATCCGCTCGGCCGCCCGCAAACGGGCCGACCTTGCCCTGGGGTTGCCCGCCACTTCTGCAGGGCTGGCCACGACCGGCCGGCGAGTGAGCAACTTCCAGGCCGCAGCCTGGGACCGGATCTGTTCCGGCAGATGCCGCGAACCGCGTGGCCTGCTGGCAGACCGCTCCCGGAAAAAAGACTTCACGATCCGGTCTTCCAGAGAATGGAAAGACACAACGGCGCAGCGGCCGCCCGGCTTCAACAACCGTTCGCACGCGGCCAATCCCCGCTCCAATTCGCCCAACTCGTCATTGACGGCGATGCGGAGCGCCTGAAAAACGCGGGTCGCGGGATGGTGGTGAGGATCCGGGCGCGGTACAGCCTTGGCGACCAGCGCCGCCAACTCTCCCGTTCGCGTCAGCGGCTTTTCCGCCCGCGCCGCCACGATCGCCCTGGCGATGCGGCGGGAATGACGCTCTTCCCCGTACCGCCAGAACCAATCAGCCAGCGTTGCCTCGTCAACGTGGTTTACGAGATCCGCCGCACTTGGCCCCTGCTGACTCATACGCATATCCAGCGGCCCGTCCTGCTGGAAGGAGAAGCCGCGCTCCGGCTGATCCAGCTGCATGGACGATACGCCAAGATCCAGCGCCACCCCGTCCAACGCCTTGATCCCGGCATCGGCGAGGAGCCGGTCCATCGAACCGAAACAGCCCTCCAACAGGGTCAGCCGCCCCTGGTATTGGTCGGCCAACGGCTGACCCGCGCGGATGGCAGCCGGATCACGGTCAATACCGACGACGTGACCTGCCCCGTTTTCCAGCAGCGCCTTGGCGTAGCCGCCCGCACCAAAGGTGCCGTCCGCATAGGTGCCCGCGGCCGCGGGAGCCAGGGTTTCGACCACCTCTGCTGCCAGAACGGGAATGTGAGGACCCGGGGGGCTCATGCCGTACCTCCCCCGCCGGCGGCGGCGATCATGCCACGCTTTGCCTGCTCGGTCATTTTCAAGAAGACAGCGCGGGTCAGCTTTGCGTCGTCTTCGTCGTAATGATCCTCGATATCCTCCAATGGCCAGATTTCAAAGAAATCGCCCTGGCCATGAAAGTAAATTTTCTTTTCAAGCCCGGCTGCCGCCACCAGTTTCTGGTTCAAAACGATGCGGCCGGTATTGTCGATGTTGTGCTCCAGCGTCGTGCGCAAAATGCGTGAGGCGATTTTGCGTGCGGGCGGATTCTTCTCCAGCGCCACCTGCACCAACGGCAAGGTTTCGAGAAGAGAAAATGTACAAC